>JACMOF010000129.1 GCA_014378155.1 Caulobacter sp.
AGGCGGGTGGCGAGACCTACAATCTAGGACGGTCCAACACCCCGACCAACCTGGCCTGGGCCGCGACCTTCGCCGAACACCTGGGCTGGCCGGGCGAGGTGGAGCTGGTCCATCCCGACGTCGCGCGCGGCGCCCTGGCGGCGGCCGTGGCGGGGCTGGACCTGAGCTACCCGCTGTTCATCGACAACGCCAAGATCCGGCGACGGCTAGGCTATGCGGAGGTCACGGATTTCGAAGACGCGCTGGCCCGCACGGTGGCGGACGAGATGGGGCGGTAGGGGCGGTCAGGCGTGTCAGCTGGGCCATTTGTCCTGCAGGGTCAGATTGCTAATCCACGCGACGGCGGCGAAGCCAATCAGATTGACGCTGCAGAACCACAGGACGTGCGCCGTCTCTCGACGGCGACGATGTGCTATTGCGCCAAGAACGATCAGAACGACGACGCTTACGAGGTAAAGACCGGCCATTGCGATAGCAATGTGGCTTGGCTGCAGCCTGGTGACGAAGGCGACCGGCACGATGATCATCACAAGCATGAACGCGATCAAAAGCCCTGCGAGGGCCCCAACCGACGTCGTAGATATGGCCGCGAGGCCAGCCCAGACGACGGCGGATAATCCGATCTTACGCATGAGGCCCCCTCAGATTCTTAACGCCTGCAGGCTAAACCTAAGGGGGTAAAGTTTTGGTTTCTGCGAAGGTGGGCGCTAGCCTCCCGCCCCCAGTTCCACCACTTCCTCGAAGGTCCGCAGACCCGGCCGTTGCGCACAAACCAGCACCGCCATGTTGCCGGGCAGGTGCTGGTTGGCCAGCATCTTTTCGTGGGCGGCGGGAATGTCTTCCCAGGGGAAGACTTCCGACAGGCAAGGATCGACGCGGCGGTCGATGACCAGCTGGTTGGCGGCCGAGGCCTGCATGAGATTGGCGAAGTGGCTGCCCTGGACGCGCTTTTGGCGCATCCACAGGAAGCGGGCGTCCATGGTCAGGTTGAAGCCGCTGGTGCCGGCGCAGATGGCCACCATGCCGCCGCGCTTGACCACGAACACCGAGACCGGGAAGGTCGACTCGCCGGGGTGTTCGAACACCAGGTCGACGTCCTTCTTGCCGGTGATCTGCCACAGCGCCTTACCGAACTTGCGGCTCTCGGCCATGTAGTCGTTGAACTCGGGGCCGTTGACGGTGGGCAGCTGGCCCCAGCAGTTGAATTCCTTGCGGTTCAGCACCGCCTTGGCGCCCATCGACAACACGAAGTCGCGCTTTTCGTCGTCGCTGACCACGCCGATGGCGTTGGCGCCGACGACGGCGGCCAGCTGCACGGCGAACACCCCCAGCCCGCCGGAAGCGCCCCAGACCAGCACGTTCTGGCCGGGCTTCAGCTCATGCGGCGTGTGGCCAAACAGCATGCGATAGGCGGTGGCCAGGGTCAGGGTGTAGCAGGCCGCCTCTTCCCAGGTCAGGTGCTTGGGGCGCGGCATCAACTGGCGCGACTGCACCCGGCAGAACTGGGCGAAGCTTCCGTCCGGGGTCTCGTAGCCCCAGATCCGCTGGCTGGTCGAGAACATCGGGTCACCGCCGTTGCACTCCTCGTCGTCGCCGTCGTCCTGGTTACAATGGACGACCACCTCGTCGCCGAGCTTCCAGCGCTTGACCTTCTTGCCCACCGCCCAGACGATGCCCGAGGCGTCGGAGCCGGCGATGTGGTAGGGCTGCTTGTGGCCGTCCAGCGGGCTGATCGGCTCGCCAAGGGCGGCCCACACGCCGTTGTAATTGACGCCGGCCGCCATCACCAGAACCAGCACCTCGTCCTCGCCGATCTCCCAGGTGGGCACGACCTCGACCTGCATGGCCTGGGTGGGCTTGCCGTGGCGCTCCTTGCGGATGCTCCAGGCGTACATGGTTTTCGGCACATGGAAGGCCGGCGGGATCTCGCCGATCTCGTACAGGTCCTTCAGCGCGGTCTTTTCACCGGCCTCGTCTAGCGTCGCGGTCGTCATGTCACTCCCCGTTCTTCGGCGCTGCAACACAACGCTCAACTAGCTCTCTGCGCTCCGTGGATCGTTCCGCGCGGGCCATTCGCTGCGTCGATCCCTCGTTTTGGGCTCCGTAGCGGAGGTTTCCACCCGGCAGCGGCCTAAGCTGTGACAACTGTTTAAATCTGGCAAGCGGAAAGTTGTTGCGATGCAGCATGGTTGCGCGTGAAACGATAGGTTCTTGTCCCGCCTCTCCCAAACGGCTGTCATCCCGGATCTTCGCGCTGCGCGCTCGTCAAAGATGACAAACCGACTTGAAGGGTTGGGAAGGGAGCGAGGCGCTTTCCAAACCCGCCCCCGTCCGCCACGGTCGCACCCATGAGCGCCACGATCCACGTCAGCCGCCCCACCGGCTCCATCCTGCTGGTCGAGCTGGACGCCCCGCCAGCCAACGCCCTGGGCCTGCGGGTCCGAGCCGAACTGGTTAGAATCCTCGATGAGATCGCCGCCGACGACGACGTCCGCGCGGTGGTGCTGACCGGCCGGGGCGGGGTGTTCTGCGCCGGTGATGATCTGCGCGAGGCCTCGGCGCGCCAGGGTCCCGAGGCGCTGGAGGCGGTGCAGGACTTCAACCGGCTGATGGACAGGGTCGAGGCCGTGCGCGCGCCGGTGATCGCCGCCATCGACGGTTGGTGTTTCGGCGGCGGGCTGGAACTGGCCCTGGCCTGCGACATCCGCCTGGCCAGCGACCGGGCGGTGTTCGCGGCGTCTGGCGTCAATATCGGGCTGATGGCCTCGGTCGTGCGCCTGCCCCGGCTGATCGGCGTGGCGCGAGCCAAGGTCCACCTGCTCACGGGCGCCCAGTTCGGCCCCGAGCGGGCCCTGACCGACGGCCTGGTCAACGCCGTCCACGCCCCCGACCGCCTGCTGCCCGAAGCCTTCCGCCTGGCCGAATGGATCGCCTCGCGCGCGCCCCTGGCGGTGGAGGCGACCAAGCGGGTGGTCGACGGCCGGTCCTATGTCGAGGAGGAGCTGCCGGCTCTGGTGGCCAGCGCCGACCACCGAGAAGCGGTGGCGGCGTTCATGGCCAAGCGCGCGGCGGTGTTTCGGCGGGGGTAGGGTGGCCGGGTTGAGCTCCGGGTGGGCGGAGGAAGGCCAAGGCTCCTAAGCCGCCGCCTCGGCCGCCGCTCCCTCGTCCTCGCCGCCGAGCAGCTTGCTGAGCACCACGGCCAGCCGCTCCGGCTTGATCGGCTTTTCCACCACGTCCTGCATGCCGGCGGCGATGTAGGTGGCGACGTCGGAGGGGTCGGCGTTGGCGGTCAGGGCGACGATCGGGGCGCTGCCGGCCCGGCCGGGCAGGTCGCGGATGGCGCGGGTGGCGGCGACGCCGTCCATGCGCGGCATCTTGATGTCCATCAGGATCAGGTCGAACCGACCGCTGCGCGCGGCCTCGACGGCCTCGACCCCATCGACCACCTGTTCTGAAGTGCAGTCGAACATCTCGCACAGGGCCTCGGCGACCATGCGGTTGGTGGCGTTGTCGTCAACGATCAGGATGTGGGCCGAGCGTGCGTCCATCGTCGGCTCGTCGTGGGTGTCGAGCGCCAGCCAGGCTTCGGGAACGACGATCGCGAAGTGCAGGGTCAGGCCACAGCCGGTGTTGGCCTCGGTCTTCAGCGAGCCGCCCATGGTGCGGGTCAGGCCATGGGCCAGGGCCATCCCCACGCCCAAGGCCAGTTCGCTGCGGTCCTCGATGCGGTCTGCGCCCAATGGGTCGAACACCCGGGCCAGGCGCTCCTGGGGCGAGCCGCCGGTGTTGTCACGCACACGGCCTTCCAGCCGCAGGCCACCCTCGACGGGGCGGGCCTTGAGGCTGGCCTCGATGACGCCGCGGCCGCTGGCCAGGGCGCTGTCGATCAGGGCGTCGAAGATCTGCAGCACCCGGTCGGCGTCGATCAGGGCGGTGGTTTCGGGGGCGCCGTCATAGGAGAACAGCAGGGTGCTACCGCACTGCGACGCGCGGGCGCTCCAGCGGGCCCCGACGGCGTCCGAAAGGTCGCGCAGCAGGGTCGGGGCGGGATTGAGCACCAGGCCGCCGACATTGGCGCGGCGCAGATCCATGGCCCGGCTCAGCACGCCGCTCATATCGCGGCTGGTTTCGCCGATGGCGCGGACATAGGCGCTGGCGTCGGGCGTCAGGCGCGTTTGCTCAAGCCGCCCGGTGAAGGCCATCACGCCTTCCAGATGATGGCTGACATCGGCGGCCATGCGCTCGACCAGGGCCATGGCCTCGCCGGCTTCGCGTTCCTTGCGGCGGTGCGAGGCGACCAACGAGGTCAGGCCGCCGACGCCGATATAGCCCCCGGCCTGATCGACGCCGATATAGGCGCTGCGGAACACGGGGATGGCGCTCTGGGCGATGCGCTCGACGAAGGCGCTGGCCTCGATGGACGCCTCGACCAGGCGCGGTTCGCGGTCCATCACCTCACGCACCGGACGGGCGTTGAGGGCGTCGGCGGCGACGGACATCTGACCCAGCAGCACGTCGCGATAGACCAGGCCCACGGGCCTGCCTCCTTCGACCACGGCCAGGGCGGCGGCGTGCGACTCGGCGAGGAAGATCGCCAGGACGTCCGCGCACGGGGTCTGGGGAGCGATCGGAGCTCGGCGGTCAATAAAGCGAGCGAGCGTGTCCATGCAGCCGTTCGGGCAGGCGTCTATCGGGGATCGCATCATCACCCGCTGGGCGTTGCGGAGTCGTGAATGGACCAAGATTTGATATGGCGGGCCATGCCAAAAAGGGCGGCGGATTACTCCGCCGCCCTCCTGGTCGATGTTGCAGCCCCGCGAGGGGCCGCTTTTTTGACGCGCTTGACTAGAACGACTTCTGGATGCTGACGCCGTAGGTGCGCGGCTCCAGGGTGATCAGGTTGGTGAACAGGCCCGAGCTGTCGTCGGTGGTGTAGGCGTCGGTGATCGGGGTGTCGTCCATCAGGTTCTTGACGTAGGCGTCAAACTGCAGACCCCATTCCGGCTTCTCGACCTTGAGGGTGATGTTGGCGTTCTCCCACGACTTCAGACCGTCATAGGCGGTGTTGTAGACGCGGGTGAACTGCTTGCTCTGGCGGTAATAGTCGCCGCGCAGGGTGGCCGACCAGCCGCCCGAGAAGTCCCAGGTATATTGAGCGCCGACCGAGGTGGTCCAGTGCGGCGAGTTGGGCAGATCGTTGCCGCTCAGGTTGGCCGTCGTGCCTTCGATCGAATAGCCCGCGCCGTAGTTGTAGAGGCCGGTGGCGTTGGCCAGGAAGGCCGCCGTGCCCGCCGGCAGGCCCGCGCCGCCCGTAGCGGCGGGGGTCGCCAGGAAGCCCTGGAAGACCGCCGCGCCGCCGCAAGCGAACGGAACGGTCGCCCCGGCCCCGGCGGCGATCAGGGTCGCCACGCCAGCGGTGGTGAGCACGCAGTTGGATCCGACGGCGGCGTTCGGCAGGCCGGGGCCCGCCTTGACCAGGGTGTAGGCCGGGTTGCTCTGGGTGCGGTTCATGGTGTCGATCGACGACACGCCGTCGGCGATCTTGGTGTGCAGATAGCCGATATTGGCGTTGAGCTTCAGATTGTGGATCGGCGACCAGACCGATTCCAGTTCCAGTCCGTAGACCGTGGCGTCGATGTTCTCGTTGACCGAGGTGCGGTTGACGATCTTGGAGATCTGGTAGCCCTTGTAGTCGTAGTAGAAGCCCGTGGCGTTCAGCATCACGCTGCCGCCGGCCAGGGTGTTCTTCGACCCGATTTCGTAGGCGTTGACGAATTCAGGATCGAACTGCGCCTTGACGCTGGCCGAGCCGGTGGCCGCCGGCGGGTTGGAGCCGCCGCCCTTGTAGCCCTTGGAATAGAAGGCGTAGAGCAGGTTATCGTCGGTGAGCTTGTAGTCGAAACCGAAGCGGCCGGTCAGCTCGTCGAAGACCGACTTTGCCGTCGGGGTCGTCGTGCTCTGCTTGAGGCCGATGCCCGGTGACAGCAGCACGGTGTCGAACACGTCCAGGCGCTTGTCGTCGTGGGTGCGGCGCAGGCCCAGGGTGAACTTCAGCTTCTCGTTGGCCTGCCAGTACAGTTCGCCGAACAGGGCGTTCGACTTCAGGTGATAGGGCGAGCGGTTGTCATAATAGTTGTGGCCGCTGCCGTCCGGCGTGGCGTTCGGGTCGATGCCGATACAGTTGGTCGGCAGGGTCACGGGGTTGCAGTTGGGATTACCGGTCCTCTGGAAGTTCAGCGCCAGGGCCGACAGGGTCAGCGAGTTGCCGATCACATAGTAGTCGGTGGTGGTCTTATAGTCGAAATAGATGCCGCCGATGTTGAAGTTCAGCGGACCGTCAAAGGCCGACTGCAGCCGGAATTCCTGGCTGAACTGCTTGGAGTCGCCCGAGGACACGTCCAGGGTGGTGAACTTGTTGGTCGTGCCGACCTGCGGGTCGGCGAAGACGCCGCCCGGCGTCAACGGCGTGTTGTTGAACGGCACCGTCGACACGTTCCGGTTGTAGTCCAGCTTCGTATAGACATTGCCCTTGCTGTACGAGGTCATGGCTGTGAAGGTCAGCTTGTCGCTCAGGTCATAGGCCAAATTGAATTGGTAGATGTCCGACTTTGATTGGTAGATCGGGTCGAACAGCGTCTCGATTTCGCGAAGGCTTCGGCTGGCGGTGTCGCCGGCGTTGGTGTCGCCGCTGGTGAAGCCGAAGATGTTGCCCAGCTCGCCGGTCAGGGTGCCCGAGGTGTTGACCGTGCCATAAGCGCTGTTGCCGTACAGCGAGGCGGGCAGGCAGCCCTGGGTCAGGAAGGCGCGGGCCGCGCCGGTGGGCACGCCGCCGACCGTGGCCGGGCCGTTGTCCTTGGTGCAGAGCTGCTTGCCGACGCGGGCGCGGCTGTCGTCCTCGTTGAAGTGCTCCCACATGAAGTTGGTGCGCAGGCTGTCGACCGGGTTGAACATCACCGAGACCCGGGTCGAATACAGATCCCGGTCATCGACCTTGTGGTTGTTGAAGGTGTTGGTGACGAAACCGTCGCGCTTGAGGTAGGCGCCGGCCGCCCGGATCGCCAGCTTGTCGCCGAAGATCGGCAGGTTGATCATGCCGCGCACCTTCTGGGTGCCGAAATTGCCGACCTCGGCCCGGATATTGGCCTCAAATTCGTCGGTGGGCTTGGCTGTGATGATGTTGACCACGCCGCCGGTGGCGTTGCGGCCATACAGCGTGCCCTGCGGGCCGCGCAGCACTTCGACGCGCTCCACGTCGAAGAACTCGGCGTCGAACAGGTTGCCCGACTGCAGGGGGGCGTTGTTCTCGTGAACGCCGACGCCGCCGTCGGTCGAGACGCCAACCGCCTTGTTGCCGATGCCGCGGATGGCGAAGTTGAAGGTGTTGGTGAAGTTGCCCTTGGCGAAGGTGACGTTGGGAATCGCCTGCTGAAGGTTGGGCCCGCCGTCGATCTTCTGCGCTTCGAGGCTGTCCTGGCTGAAGGCGGACACCGCGATCGGCACGTCCTGCAGGGCCTCCTCCTTCTTCTGGGCGGTGACGACCAGCTCTTCCAGCACGTTGCCGCCGGCTTGCGGCGCGGTCTGAGCGAAGGCTGGGGCGGCGGTGGCGACGGCGGCCAGCACGGTCATGGATGCGCCCATGGCCAACAGGCTCCGTATACGCAGAGATTGCGACATTCTAATTCCCTCCCTGGACGTCGCGGATCCTTATGGCGGACCCTGCTGACATCTCGTTGTTTCCTCGGCGCCGCACTTTCATCGACTACGCGGGCGTACGGCCGACCCCTCGCAGCATAAGGGGATTGCATACTTGGGAACTTGGGCTGTCAACCGGTCTTGGCGTAAGTAATCAGCGATAGGTTACACCTTTTCACTTTACCTAGGGTCACATTCACCTGACAGGGGTAAGTTTTCACCGGATTTAGAAAAACCGGTCCGGCGCGTGACGTAGCGTCAAGCGTGGTTTCAGGTCGGGAAACCTTGATCGCCTCTGGGGGCGTGCTTTGAGCATAGTGTCCTATTCGCGCCGAAGGTACAGCTAGAATGTCGTTGTTCCTGAAGATGCCAGCCGGTTGTGGCGTGCGGGACCGGTCTGGACCGTTTCGGGCTGCTCCCGCCTCGTGCTACAGACGGCCGATGTCCACCATCTCCTACTCCACTATCGCGGGCGATCCCGCGCGCGCCAAGACCGCCCTGGTGCTGTTCTCGGGCGGCCAGGACAGCAGCGTCTGCCTGGCCTGGGCGCTGGGACGCTACGACCGCGTCGAGACCGTCGGCTTCGACTATGGCCAGCGCCATGTCATCGAGATGGAGGCGCGCGTCGACGTGCGTCACCAGATCGCCACGCGCTTTCCCCAGTGGGCCGAACGCCTGGGCGAGGACCATGTGCTGGACCTCAAGGGCTTTGGCGCGGTGGCCCAAAGCGCCTTGACCGCCGATGTCGCCATCGAGATGACCGAGCGCGGCCTGCCGTCGACCTTCGTGCCCGGCCGCAATCTGGTGTTCCTGATCTACGCCGCCGCCCTGGCCGACCGCCGGGGCCTGGGCGCCTTGGTGGGCGGCATGTGCGAGACCGACTTCTCCGGCTATCCCGACTGTCGCCGCGACACGCTGGACGCCATGCAACTGGCGCTGAATCTGGGCATGGACCGCGACTTCAGCGTCGAGACGCCGCTGATGAAGCTGACCAAGGCGCAGACCTGGGCCCTGGCCAAGACCCTGGGTGGCGAGGCGCTTGTCGACCTGATCGTGGTCGAGAGCCATACCTGCTACCAGGGCGAACGCGGCGAACTGCATGCCTGGGGTCATGGGTGCGGCGAATGCCCGGCCTGCGACCTTCGCCAGAAGGGCTATGAAGAATGGGACGCGGGCGGGCGGATCCCTCTTCCTTCTCCCCTTGCGGGAGAAGATGGCGGCGAAGCCGTCGGATGAGGGGTCTCTCAAACCTCTCCGCCCCGTCGTTCAGCATTTCGCGACTGAACCGACCTTCAACCCCTCACCCGACCCGCTTCGCGGACCACCCTCTCCCGCAAGGCCCAACCCGCTTCGCGGGCCACCCTCTCCCGCAAGGCCCAACCCGCTTCGCGGGCCACCCTCTCCCGCAAGGGGAGAGGGAAGGGCGTTCGTCATGACCTACAGCGTCAAGGAAATCTTCCTCACCCTGCAGGGCGAGGGCGGCCAGGCGGGCAAGGCGGCGGTGTTTTGCCGGTTCGCCGGCTGCAACCTGTGGACCGGCCGTGAACAGGACCGCCACAAGGCCATCTGCACCTTTTGTGACACCGACTTCGTCGGCACGGACGGCGAGGGCGGCGGCAAGTTCGCCACGCCCGAGGCTCTGGTCGCGGCGGTGGAAGCGGCCTGGACCGGCGGCCCCGACGACCGCCTGGTGGTCTGCACGGGCGGCGAGCCTCTGCTGCAGCTGGACAGCCGGCTGATCGACGCCTTCCATGCCCGCAGCTTCATGATCGCCGTCGAGACCAATGGCACTGTCGAGGCGCCCACGGGGATCGATTGGGTGTGTGTCAGCCCCAAGGCCGACGCGCCGGTCGTCCAGACCTCGGGCCAGGAACTGAAGCTGGTCTACCCCCAGGACAAGGCGCTTCCCGAGCGCTTCGCGGTCCTGGATTTCGAGCGCTTCTACCTCCAGCCGATGGACGGCCCCGACCGCGAGCGGAACACGCACTTGGCCGTCGCCTATTGCCTTTCCCACCCTCAATGGCGTTTAAGCGTCCAGACACACAAATATCTCGGCCTGCCCTGACGGATAAGGCGCTCGACCTGGTGACAGGGTCGACCCGCTAGAGCCTCCCAGGCCTTGTCAAAAGAAGTACCTGTATGAGCCCCGTCTTCGAGATCACGAAGGCCGCGCATTTTGATGCGGCCCACTATATCGAGCAAGGTCCCGCCGACCATCGCTACCGCAAGCTGCACGGCCACTCGTTCAAGGTCGAGGCCAGCGTGCGCGGCGCGATGCAGGCGGCCGGCTGGGTCGCTGACCTCGACGGCCTGGACGGCGCCCTGAAGGCGGTCGCCTCCGAGCTCGACCACGGCCTGCTCAACGATCGCCCGGGCCTGGAAAGCCCGACGCTAGAGCGCCTCTGCCTCTATTTCGCCGAGCGCCTGACGCCGCGGTTTCCCGGCCTGTCGCGCGTGGTGATCTCGCGCCCGACCATCGGCGAGAGCTGCGCGCTGGTGCTGTGAAAGTGTTGGTTTGAAGCTGGTTGAGAACGCCGGTCTTCCAACGCGCGGCGCCTTGCCCTATCCCTGGCGTCCAATGACGCTAGGGAATGGTCGCGAATGCTCTACATGCTGCTGTGCTACAACAACGAAGCAGAGGTCATGGGCTGGACGCCGCAGGAGGACGCCGCCGTGATGGGCCGCCTCACCGTCGTCCACGACAAGCTGGTCGCCGAGGGCAAGCTGGGTCCTTCCGGTCGCCTGCAAGCGACGGGCAGCGCCAGGACCCTGATGAAGGGCGACGCGCCCTTCGTGGTGGATGGCCCGTTCGCCGAGACCAAGGAGCAGTTCCTGGGCTTCTACGTCATCGACGTCGCCGACATGGACGCCGCCCTGGACGTGGCCGGTCAGCTGGGCGAGGCCAATCCCAACGGGGCCTACGAGGTGCGGCCGATGCGGCTATTCCTGCCGGGCGGGGCGGTGGGGGTGTGAGCTCGACCGTGACGACGGCCTCCCACCGCGGCGCTCAAGCCTCGACGGGATCGCTTGAAGGCGATCCCGCTCGGGTTCATATTGCGTCTCACGTGAGATCGGCTGCGGAGAGTCATCGTGACGACCAATCTTGACCCGGTTTCGAAGGTGCTCGGCATCACCGCGCCGGGTCCGTTCAGGCTGATGTCGGCGGTGGAAAAAGGGCTGCCGCTCACCTCGCTGGATCGTGTCGCTCATTTCCTGGCGCCGTCCGACAACAAGTTCGCCTTCCGGATCATTGCCCGGGCGACCCTGGCGCGCCGCCGAAGGGCCTTCGCCACAGCCAAGGATCGCGCCGAGAGCCGGCTGTCGGTCGAAGAGGGCGCGCGCCTAGCCCGGCTGGCCGGCGTCTGGGCGATGGCGGTCGAGGTCTGGGGTGGGGAGGAGGAGGCGCGCCGGTTCATGTTCGAGGCGCACCCGCTCATGCACGGGCGGCGGCCGATTGATGTCGTGCTCGAAAGCGAACTGGGCCGGCCGATCGTGGAAGGCGTCCTGGGCCGTCTGCAGTACGGATCGGCTGTGTGAGCGGGCAGGTCCTGGACCGCGTCCTCACGGCCTATCGGATTGGCGACCCGGCGGGCGATTATCCGATCTTCGACTCGACGGGTTCCAAGCTTTGGCCGGGGCGCTGGAACACCAGTCTCAGCCCGATGATCTATACAAGCGAACACTACAGCGCCGCGATGCTGGAAAAACTCGTCCATGGCGCCGGGCGCATGCCCCCCAACCAGCACTGGATCAGCATCACGATCCCGTCGGGGGTGTCCTACGAGATGTTTTCAACCGCTCACCACCCTGGCTGGGAGGCCGAGGACTGCATCGTTTCCAAGACCTATGGCGAAGCATGGTGGCGGTCGAAACGGTCTCTGTTGCTGATCGTGCCGAGCGTCGTCGCCCGGATGGAGCGGAATATCCTGATCAACGACAACCATCCCGAGGCGCATGGGATCATCCATGACCTGCACCAGCCGATCTGGTGGGACGGCCGCCTTTTTTCGCCGCTCGCCGGCGTTTCGCCACCACCAACCGCGTCCCCGAAACGGCGCGCCAAGCCATAGCTGAAACGTCCATCCTGGGCTTTGGCCAGCTTAGCGCCGCGCCTTCTTCCATTCCTTGTATTCCCGCTTCTCCCGATCCTTCTTGCTCTCACCGGGGATGACGGCCTTGCCGGTCCCGACCACGACCTTGCCGGCGGTTCCGACCACGGCCCCGGTTGCCCCCACCACCGCGCCGCCGGCCGCGGCGACCAGGCATCCCTGGGCGCTCAGGGCGATGGCGGTCAGGGACAGGGCGAGGAGAAAGGGACGCGGGGTCATGAG
>JACMOF010000130.1 GCA_014378155.1 Caulobacter sp.
CCCCGATTCCCATCCCACCTTGAACCCATGAGCGACCGTTCCGCCGGATTGGCCCCTTCCAAGCTGACGGCCGTGCTGGGCCCGACCAACACCGGCAAGACCCACCTGGCCGTGGAGCGGATGCTCGGCCATGCCTCGGGGATGATCGGCCTGCCGCTGCGGCTGCTGGCCCGCGAGATCTACGACCGGATCGTCAAGCTGCGCGGCAAGGCCTCGGTGGCCCTGATCACCGGCGAGGAAAAGATCGTCCCGCCGCGCGCCGCCTATTTCGTCTGCACCGTCGAGGCCATGCCCCTGACCCGCGAGGTCGAGTTCCTGGCCATCGACGAGATCCAGCTGTGCGCCGATCCCGAGCGCGGCCATATCTTCACCCACCGGCTGCTGCACGCCCGGGGCAAGTACGAGACCATGCTGCTGGGGGCCGGGACCATGGCCCCGCTGATCCGCCGGCTGCTGCCCGACGCCGAGATCGTCAGCCGCGAACGCTTTTCGAACCTGACCTATGCCGGCTCCAAGAAGCTGACCCGCCTGCCGCGCCGCTCGGCGGTGGTGGCCTTCTCCACCGACGCCGTCTACGCCATCGCCGAGCTGATCCGCCGCCAGCGGGGCGGGGCGGCGGTGGTGATGGGCTCCTTGAGCCCCCGCACTCGCAACGCCCAGGTCGCGCTCTACCAGTCTGGCGAGGTCGATTTTCTGGTGGCCACCGACGCCATCGGCATGGGGCTGAACATGGACGTCGACCATGTGGCCTTCGCCGGCCTGCGCAAGTTCGACGGCACGCGCACCCGCTGGCTGCACCCTCAAGAGGTGGCTCAGATCGCCGGCCGGGCAGGGCGCCATACCCGCGACGGCACGTTCGGGGTGACCGGCGACTGCGAGGAGATGGACGAGGACCTGGTCGAGAGCGTCGTCAATCACCAGTTCGAGCCGGTGATGGGGGCCGAATGGCGAAATGCTCGGCTGGACTTCGGCAACCTGCCCAGCCTGTTGCGGTCGCTGGCCGAGCCGCCGCACCGCAACGGCCTGTCGCTGTCGGCCGAGGCCCTGGACGAGCGCACGCTGCGCAAGCTGGCCCAGCAGGAGGACGTGGTCGCCCGCTGCAAGGCCGACCGCTCGGCTTTGCTGCGGCTGTGGGACGTGTGCCAGACGCCGGATTTCCGCAAGACCACCGACGACGATCACCAGCGCATGGTCCGCACCCTGTTCGACGACCTGACCACCGGCCGCAAGCGTCTGCCGGAAGACTGGATCGCCGGCCAGTTCAAGGCCTTGGACCGAAACGACGGCGAGATCGACAGCCTGGCCGCCCGCCTCTCGGGGGTCCGCACCCTGAGCTACATCGCCAACCGTGGCGACTGGCTGCACAATCCGCAGCACTGGCAGGGCGTGACGCGGCAGCTGGAGGACCGGCTCTCCGACACCTTGCACGAGAAGCTGATGGCCCGGTTCATCGACCGGCGCACCAGCGTCCTGATGCGCTCGCTGGGCGATCGCGAGACCATGCTGGCCGGGGTCGGCGCCGATGGGGCGGTGACCGTCGAGGGCCATGTGGTCGGGCGACTGACCGGCGTGACGTTCGTCCAGGAAAAGGGCGGCAGCGCGCTTGAGGAAAAGGCGCTGCGCAACACGGCCCAGCGCGCCGTGACGCCGGAGATCGCCCGGCGCCTGGGCAAGCTGGCCAGCGAGCCGGACGAGGCCTTCACCCTGACGCCCGACGGCGCGGTGTTGTGGAACGGCGAGGCGGCCGGGGCGGTGCGCGGTGGAGGCCCGCTGTTGTCCCCCCGCGCGAGACTGCTGGGCGAGCTGGGCGAGGCCTCGGCCCGCGAACGCGCCGAGCGGCGACTGGACGCTTTCCTGGCCGTCGAGATCGACCGCAAGCTGCCGGGCCTGCGCAAGCTGCAACGGGCCCTGTCGGGCGGCGCGCTTCGTGGCCTGCCGCGCGGTCTGGCCCATCGGCTGCTGGAGGCGGGCGGCGTGCTCGACAAGCAAGCCGTCGAGACCGACCTGAAAGCCTTGAGCCAGGCCGAGCGCCGGACCTTGAAGGCGTTGGGCGCGCGGATCGGGGCGTTCAGCCTGTTCCTGCCCTCGGTGCTGCGTCCCGAGGCCGCCGCCTGCGCGCGCGCCCTGACGCCGGGCGTGTGGCAAGGGCAGAGCGAGCGGCTGGCGCTGGCGCCGTCCCCGACGCCGGACGCCCGCGCCCTGGCCGCCAACGGTCTGAGGCTGGTGGGCAAGTTCGTGGTCCCCGTCGAGATGCTGGAGCGGCTCGACGCCCTGCTGCGCGAGGGCCAGAAGCCCGGCGGCGTGGTGTTGACCGACACGGCCCGCGATACCCTGGGCTGGGCGCCCGCCGAGGCCGCCGCCGTGCTGCGGTTCCTGGACTACACGCCCGCCCTGCGCCCCAAGGACGGCGATCCGATCCTGTGGAAACGGCGCGGCGCCGTGCGGCGACCCGAGCCCACGGTTGCGGCTCGTCCGGACTCGCCCTTCGCCGCCCTGGCCAAGCTCACGGAGCCGCCGCCGCGCCGCAAGAAGCCGCGCCGTCGCACGCCCGCCCCGAAAGCCGTCGCCTCGTGATCGAGGAAGACGCCGGCTGCTGCCGCGCCGACCTCTGGCTGTGGCACGCCCGGTTCTTCAAGACCCGCTCGATGGCCGGCCGCTTCGTCGAGGAAGGCCGCATCCGCCTGACGCGGGCCGGCGCGGAGAGCCGCATAGACAAGCCCTCGCGGGGCTTGCGGGTCGGCGACGTGCTGGTGTTCGCGATCGGTGGCCGGCTGATCAACATCCGCGTCATCGGCTTCGGCGAACGACGCGGACCGACGACCGAGGCGCGGGCGCTGTATGAAGTGGTGGAAGGATAGAGATCCTCACCCGGTGGGGGGAGTTTTAGGGTCGGTCGTGGGATGGGCTGGCGGCTAGAGCATTTTTCGAGCGAAGTGGCTCCGGTTCGCGTGAAGAAAAATGCGTCAAAACAGAAAATTAGAGCTCATGGCCTGACGCAGTCAGGTCGGGAAATGCTCTAGTTACCCCCCTCCGCCGGCTCCCCCCACCCCTCCCCCCCCACGGGCCCCCACGGGGGGAGGATTTACGTCCCAAACCGCTCCAGATAGCCCGGCGCCATCTCCGCCGGCATCGGCCGCGAGAAGTGGTAGCCCTGGATCTGGTCGCAGCCGTAGCCGGCCAAGGCGTCCAGTTGGGCCTGATCCTCGACGCCCTCGGCGACCACCTTCATGCCCATGCTGGAGCCCAGGGTGATCACCGCCTTGACGATCGCGGCGTCCTCGATGTTCTGGACGAAGGACTTGTCGATCTTCAGCCGATCGATCGGGAAGTGGCGCAGGTTGGCCAGACTGGCGTAGCCGGTGCCGAAATCGTCGAGCGCGATCATCACGCCGGCCTTGTGCAGGGCGCGAACGGTGTCGGCGACCATCTCCGCGCCCCAGCCCATATAGACGTTCTCGGTCACCTCGATGGTCAGGCGACTGCAGGGCACGTTCCAGCGGGCCAGGCGCTCCTGCACCTCCTCGGCCAGCCGGCCGGAGCGGAACTGGGCGGCCGAGATATTGACCGCCACCCGGCCAAATTCGACGCCTTGGTCCATCCAGTCGCGCATCTGCTTCAGCGCGCTTTCAAACGCCAGGTCGCCCAGCTTCAGCGACAGGTCCTGGTCCTCGAAGGCGGCCATGAAGCGGTCGGGCGTGAGAATGCCTTGCTCGGGATGGTCCCAACGCATCAGGGCCTCGAAGCCGGCCACGCTGTTGGAGGCGAGGTCGATCACCGGTTGGTAATAGAGCACGAACTCCTTGGCGGTGATCGCCGCGCGCACGTCGCGCAACAGCTCGATCCGCTGTTCGAGCGACGAGCGCATGGCCGGGGTGAAGACCACGCTGCGGTTGCGGCCCTCGTCCTTGGCCCGGTAGAGCGCGATGTCGGCGTTCTTGATCATGTGGCTGGGGTCGGCGTCGAGGTCGCCGTGCAGGGCCGCCCCGATGCTGGCGCTGACCGAGAAGCTGCGGCCCGCGTGCTCGATGGGCCGACGCAGCAGTTCCTGCAGGGCCGCCACCGGCCGCATCATGTCGGCCTCGGAATGCAGGCCGCGCAGGATCACCGCGAACTCGTCGCCGCCCAACCGGGCCACGGTGTCGCCGGCCCGGAAGGCCGCGTGCAGCATTTCTGACAATCGCTTGAGCAGGGCGTCGCCGGCGTCGTGGCCGAGGGTGTCGTTGATGTCCTTGAAGTGATCGACGTCGATCATGATCAGGCCGAACAACTCGCCCACCAGCTCCGAGGCGTCGACGGCCTCCTGGAACTTACGCTGGAAATACGCTCTATTCGGCAGGCCGGTCAGCGGGTCCTTGAAGGCCAGGGTCTCGACCGCCTCGGTCGCGCGGCGGCGGTCGGTGATGTCCTTGAACAGATTGACCAGTCGCTCGGGCTTGCCGTCGGCGCCGAGGAACTTCTTCCCCACCGACCGGACCCAGGTCTCGACCCCGTCGTCGCGATTGAGGCGGAACTCGAAGACCTGCGCCTCGCCGTCCTTGCGATTGCGCACCAACTCGGCGACCCGCTCGAGGTCATCGGGGTGAACGATCTCCAGGGGGTCGATCTTGAAGGTGCACCACCTCTCCAGCTCGGGAGAGGTGTTGGAGCAATAGACCTCGCCGGTCTTCAGGTCGTATTCGCGGACCATCAGGTCGTCCAGCTCCAGCGCCATCTTCAGGCGTTGCTGATCGCGTTCGGCCTTGAGGGCAGTTTCGGCGAAGCCGCTGACGTCGCGCGCTGTGATCACTACAGCCTGGGTGCGACCGCCCTCCAGCCGGGTGGCGGCGAATTCGGTACGCCAGATGCGCGGTTCGCCGCCGTTCACCGCGATGGAGCGATAGCGCGAGAACGGCTCGCCGAACGCCACGCAGCGCTCCAGGCTCTCGACATCCTCGGGGCTGAGCAGGGCGCGGCGGAAGTCGTCACCGATGCCCATGTCCTGCGGCGTCAGGGCGTGGTCTGTCCAGCCGGCGCTGACGGCGGTCAGGCGAAAGGCGTCATCGAGCAGCGCCGCGGCGAAGGGCGCGTGGCGGACGAAGGTCTCGAAGGCCTCCATCTGGAAGCCGGGGCTTTGGTCGCCGCGTCCGGCCGAAACCGGATGGCGAACCGCTGTGCTCGTCATGTGTCGGGTTCCCGACTTATTGTTTATTTTCCTCTGCTTGGTTGTGACCGAGCTTCGATAATAAAGGGTAACGTAACAGCGATATGCGGCGATCCATCGCGCTCGAAAGGCTCGGGTATGAGATTTCCTCGCCTCGCCAGCAGCCAAGCCGCATTGACAAGCGCCCCCGCGACTTCGAAAACGCGGCCTCCGCGCCCAAGCCGCCCAAGCCGCCCAAGCCGCCCGAGAAACTCCGAGCCCTCGATGACCTACATCGTTACCGACGCCTGCATCAAATGTAAGTTCATGGACTGCGTCGAGGTGTGCCCGGTCGATTGCTTCTATGAGGGCGAGAATTTCCTGGCCATCAATCCGGACGAATGCATCGACTGCGGCGTCTGCGAGCCCGAATGTCCGATCGACGCTATCAAGCCCGACACCGAGGACGACCCCGACGGCAAGTGGCTGCGGATCAATTCTGACTACGCCAAGATCTGGCCGAACATCACCGTCAAGGGCACGCCGCCGGCCGACCGCGAGGACTTCGAGCGCGAGACTGGCAAGTTTGAAAAGTACTTCAGCGAAAAACCCGGCAAGGGCTCCTAAGTCCGCTGGCGTCCCTGGCGCCTAGAGCTTAACCATTTTCCCCTCGCGGCTCGGCTCACCCCCGCCGAACCAGCGCGGGCGGCTAAACAGGCTGCAAGCCTTTCATCAAGCTGAATTTTATGATATTGTAGGTTTCGACGTAAAGGTCGCGATGACTCGCGCCTGCCCGTCTTGTGAACGATGTCAGCCGGGAAACCGGCGCGCCCGATCGAAGGCGAAGGGTGACTTAAGAACTATTCCAAATCCCAACCGGTCTTGGCCCCGCACCCCTTTCGCGGTCGGGTCCCTATCGGCGTTTGGACACTTGATTTGGAAACCCTGTAAGCCCGAGTGGAACGGCGTTTTGGGCCTGGCCCGAACTTATTGAGGACGAACGAATGAGCAAGAGCGGTCTGGAATTCTCGGTCGGCGATCACGTCGTTTATCCCGCGCATGGCGTGGGCACCATCCGGGGTGTCGAGACCCAGGAAGTGGCCGGGATGTCGCTCGAGGTCTATATCATCACCTTCGACCACGAAAAAATGACCCTGCGCGTGCCGACCAAGAAGGCCAAGACCGCCGGTCTGCGCCCGCTGGCCGAAGGCAACACCGTCAGCCAGGCCCTGACCACCCTGAAGGGCCGCGCCCGCGTCAAGCGCACCATGTGGTCGCGTCGCGCCCAGGAATACGAAGCCAAGATCAATTCGGGCGACCTGATCTCGATCGCCGAAGTGGTGCGTGACCTGCACCGCGCCGAGAACCAGCCGGAACAGTCCTATTCGGAGCGCCAGCTGTACGAATCGGCGCTGGACCGCATGGCCCGCGAAGTGGCCGCGATCGAGCGCATCGACCGTGAAGCCGCCATCGGCATCCTGACCAAGTCGCTGGTCAAGGCCCCGGTGGCCGCCGCAGCGGCCTGAGTCTGATCTGCTGAACTCCAGGAAACGCCCTCGGACCCTGGTCCGGGGGCGTTTCCATGTCACCTTGCGGACGGACCCGGGCGCGCTGTCGGCACGCCCGCTTTGGGCTCTGTCTTCAAGCAAGGCTTACCGAGGAAGCTCAGGTCGCCGGCAGTTCCTCTGGGAGCTCGTCGATGGGCGCATTGGGTCCCCGGGCCAGCTCGCGCGCCAGCCGGTCGCGGTCGAGCGCGCCCTCCCAGCGCGCCACCACCAGGGTGGCCACGCCGTTGCCGACCAGATTGGTCAGGGCCCGGCACTCGCTCATGAACCGGTCGACCCCGACCAGCACCGCCAGGGCGGCGATGGGGATATCGGGCACGACGGCCAGGGTGGCGGCCAGGGTGATGAAGCCCGCGCCGGTCACGCCGCTGGCTCCCTTGGAGGTCAGCATGGCCACGCCCAGCAGGGCGCCCATCTGGTAGACGCTCAGATGGGTGTTGGTCGCCTGGGCCAGGAACAGGGTGGCCAGGGTCATGTAGATGTTGGTGCCGTCGAGATTGAAACTGTAGCCGGTGGGGATCACCAGCCCGACCACCGACTTTCGGGCCCCCAGCCGCTCCAGCTTCTCGATCATCTGGGGCAGCACCGATTCCGAGGAACTGGTGCCCAGCACGATCAGCAGCTCCTCGCGGATATAGGCCAGGAATTTGAGGATCGAAAAACCACTCAGCCAGGCGATGGTCCCCAGCACAACCAGCACGAACAGGATGGCCGTGATGTAGAAGGTCGCCACCAGCGCGCCCAACTGCACCAGGCTGCCGATCCCGTACTTGCCGATCGTGAAGCCCATGGCCCCGAACGCCCCCAGGGGCGCCAGCTTGACCACCACGTGGATGATGCCGAAGAACAGCTTGGCCAGATCCTCCATGACCCCGGCCGCCCGGTCGCCGAACTCACCCAGGCGCGTGCAGGCAAAGCCCGTCAGGATCGCCACCACCAGCACCTGCAGCAGGTTGCCGTCGGCGAAGGCTCCGAAGAAGGTGTCGGGGATCAGGTGCAGCAGATAATCGACCAGCCCCTCGCCGTGATGGGCCTTTTCCAGATAGCCGGCGGCGATCTTCGGATCGAGGTCAGCGGGGTTGATGTTGAAGCCCGCGCCGGGATGCAGCAGGTGGCCGACCATCAGGCCGATCGCCAGGGCCAGGGTCGAGACCACCTCGAAATAGAGCAGGGCCTTTACGCCCACCCGCCCGAACGCCTTGATGTCGCCCATCCGGGCGATGCCGCCGGCCACGGTCAGGAAGATCACCGGGGCGATCACCAGCTTGATCAGCTTGATGAAGCCGTCGCCCAGCGGCTTCAGCTCGATCCCGACCTTGGGCCAGATCGCCCCGACCAACACCCCCAGGGCGATGGCGATCAGAACCTGCACGTACAGTGTCTTCAACGGCCGAAACACGCCCATGCCAGTCCCTCCGCCGCGCTTTTCAACCCCGGGGTTCGCACGCCCGGAAACTTGCGCTATTGACCCGGACGTCGCGCGACGCGGCCCGGTAGCTCAGCAGGATAGAGCAGCGCTTTCCTAAAGCGAAGGTCAGGGGTTCGAGTCCCTTCCGGGCCGCCATGCGACCCCGCCAAGCCAGGCTCTCCACCGCCAGGAGCCGGCAAGCCCCCGAAGCGCGGGACTATTCCCCAGGCAAACCGGCAGGCTTGAGCCCGGAATCCGTCAGCTGAGCCGCTTTCGACGGCAGGTAGGCGCGCCATTCTCCGCAGCGCTAAACGCCACTCCTGTTTCCCTGTTTAACAGGGAATAAGAGGGAATTTTTTGATTGGCTGATCCGGTCAGCACGCGGCTGTCGCGGGATTTCTGCTGTAGCGACGATGACTTATGCGTGGAAGACAATCACTCGCCCGAAAGAGACCGACACGGAACTGGGAATTTTCAAACCTATATCAGGGAAAGAAATGGAGCGACGCGTGCGCCCGCTTAGAGCGCAAAAAGCTGCCGCTGATCGGCCCAGGCCAACGGGATGTGCTGGTCGGCCAAAGCCCGCGCCGTAAGCCCGGCGGGTTGGCGGCCATCCAAGATCGCCCTCTGGATGTCCGGCGCCAGGAAGGCCAGGCGTGCAAGCCGACGCATATAGGAATCGCGCAGACCTTCGGTTTGACGCCAGTGCTCAGGCGACTGCGTCGGCCCCGCGTTGATCTTGGTCAGCCCATTATGGGCCTGAGCCAAGGCTTTGAGAAGCTGCTTGTCCGGCCGCCCGACAGCCGCCGCGCCCGCCGGCTTCACCATCCAAGTCCGCCCGCCGCGAAACACCGGCCGCACGCCGATGATGAGCTCGATTGTCTGTCCACTTCGTTTGCCCACGGCAATTTGATCATCGGCCTCCAGACGGGCGGCGATGCGGCTGACTGCGGCAGCGGCGTCACCGTCGCCCAGGACCGCCTGGCGATCGAGCGTCAACCGCACGCTGTTGGCCTCGACATCAACGCGGCGAAGGATCGGCAAGAGGGCTTCAAGCGCGGTGTCGGTGGCCGGTTGATCCAAACAGCGGCTCACCCGATCGAGCACCAGAGCCTCCATCGGTAAAGCGGAGATCCGGCCGATGACACCCGCGGGCAGGGCCTCGCCGCGCTGGAGGGGCACGGAGACATAATAACAATGGCGGCCGCCGTTTTTGCCATAGGCGAAGCTTGGACCCATCCGATTGCCCAGCGCGTCGAACACCAAACCCTTGAGGGGCAGCGAACCAGCCAAGGTGCCTTTGACTCGGCGCTTAGCGGCGTTGACCGCTAGCTGCTGTTGGACGGCCTTGAAGAGCTCGGCGGGGACAATGGCGGGATGAGCCCCCGGATGGATCCGATCGCCATGCACGATTTGACCCAGATAAACTCGGCTTTGCAGCAGGTGGAACAGCGAGCCTCGCGAGAGGGGTTGCCTCACCTTGTCAACGCCGGCTTTGGTTTTCCAGCCTTTGGACAGCACGCCTGAGCGGGCCAGCTCGTCACGCAACGCGTTGACGGATTTGAGCTCCAGGTAGCGCGTGAAGGCTCTGTCAGAGCAAATTGCCGTCGCCGCCTGCGCCCGTTAGCCTGCCGGAATGAAGAACCCGTTCCGCTACTTCAACAGCTCGCCCGAGGTGATCCGCCTCGTGGTGATGATGTACGTCAAATACCCGCTGTCTCTGCGCAACGTCGAGGATCTGCTGGCCGAGCGTGGGATCGACATTTGCCATGAGACGGTGCGGTTTTGGTGGAACAGGTTCGGGCCGATGTTCGCGGCCGAGATCAGGAGCAAGCGTGTCCAGCGGATGAAGGCCTTCACTCACTGGCGGTGGCATCTCGACGAGATCTACGTGAAGATCAACGGCGAGATGCACTACCTTTGGTGTGCGGTTGACCACGAAGGCGAGGTGCTGGAGTCCTTCGCCAGCAAGACACGTGACAAGCCTGCGGCCCTGAAGTTCATGAAGAAACTCATGAAGCGACACGGCTCCGCCAGAGTAGTCACGACCGATGGGCTGCGCTCCTACAAGGCGTCGATGAAGGAGATCGGCAACGCCCAGAAGCAGCAGATCGGCCGCTGCGCCAACAACCGATGTGAGAACTCACACCTGCCATTCCGACGACGAGAGCGCGCCATGCTGCGGTTTCGAAGGATGCACACGCTGCAAAAGTTCAGCATAATCCATGCCTCGGTCCACAACCATTTCAACCACGAACGCAACCTCGTCAGCCGCGATATCTACAAGGCCCAGCGCTCCGCCGCCCTTGCGGAGTGGCGGGCAGTCATGGGCTAGCCGCAGCGCGGTTTGAGGATTCGTGCATCCACCGGAGACCAGTTGCAGATAGACTGACAGCACCGTTATTGATGCTAAGCCCCTTAAGCTGCCCTTCTCGCCACGTACCGTTCAAGGCAGATTTCGGCTTCGGGTGCCGCAGACGACCGTCCAAATGTGGAGGAATTAGCGGATGATCATAGGCACACAATTTACGATGCCCCTATCAATTTGCGTTGCCGCTTTTGTTGTAGCCGGTTTTGCCCCTGAAACGCAGCCGGCTCCCGTCCCCGCCATCAAGCCAGGGCTTGCTGTTCCGCCGGACGGGTGGGCCTATTTGCCGGAACTTGCAGTGTTCGGTCCGGCCGATATCTTTCGCGTTGCTCCGGCCGCGCGCGGTGATCGCGGCCCGAAAAAGCAAATGCTTGTGCAAACGCGAAAAAACGTTGGCATTCTGACCCGTGACGTCGATTTGCCACTCACCGCCGCAACGACCCTGAGATGGCGGTGGAAGGTTGACCAAATACCGTCGACCCTACCCGAGACTGCCGCCGCACAGCATGACTATTTTAGTATCGCTGTGAAGTTCGAAAACGGGCGGGATTTAACCTACATGTGGAGTTCAAGCCTGGCAGAGGGCGTGGGCTTTGATTGTCCACTCCCCGGGTGGACCGGACGCGAGTATCATGTGGTCGTTCGCTCTGGGACACGGAATGTGGGACAATGGCTTGCTGAAAGTCGTAACGTCGCAGCTGACTACGCAAAATATGTCGACGCAAAATCGCCGGGGCGTATCGTCCAGGTCTGGTTTATAGCCAACACGATTATTCAGCAGGGTGAAGGAAAGGCCAGCTTTGGCGACATCGTAATTGCGCCAGGTCCTAAAGGTAAGCCGTTCACCGTCTTCTAGGCTTTTGGCGTATTGCTTGAGTAAGGTACCAGACCCAACCACTTTAGTGGTTATGGTTGTGGATAGGCGCCGAAGCGGGACCCCATGACATCCAAGCTAAACACCTCCAATTGTTGTGGAATCTCAAGTTATGCGGGGGTCCCGATTGGCGCCGATCGGACCCCCAAAAAATAGTTTTCTTGAACAACTTCAAGCGCCTGTGATGGATAAGCACGGGGTCCCGCTCCGGCGCCGATCCACACCTTCAGTGCGGCAGTGAAGAATGACCGCTGTTGTCAAATGCGGTCATTCGGGATTTGTCGTGCGAGACTTCCTTGAACGACCAAGATCGGGCCGTTTACTGCCTGTCGGGTATCGAGGGGCGGCATGCGGAAAGCACCATTGGTTCAAGTTGGCGCGGCCATAAGGCTGCTAAGAAGGCCGTTGACGCCGATCCACGAAATCGATTCGTGCTTCAAGCTACAAGCTGGTAGACGGTGATCGATACCGTCCCGCTCCGACGGGGGGAACAACCATCATGACCTTGCTCTCGGTAGAGACGCCTCGCGCCGTGATCGGGCGCTTGGAAAGCGGGCAGGCCGATATCGACCTTTTGCACTGTATTAGCACGGCATTGATCGCCGAGCAGGATCACAACGCGCTCTACGGCAAGATCGTCGACGCTGCGATAACGATCACTGGTTCGCAGTTCGGGACGATGCAGCTGCTGTGTCCGCAAGGCCACAGCTCGGGAAATGGCGGCAAGCTTAGTCTGCTGTGCTCGCGCGGGCTGCCGGACGAGGCTGTCACGTTCTGGGAATGGGTCAGCCCCGAAGCTTACAGCAGTTGCACAAAGGCGCTCAAATCCGGCCGGCGGGAGATTGTCCACGACTTTGAAGAATGGGATGAGATTGCCGACACCGAAGACCTTTTCGCGTTTCGGCGGACCGGCATCCGCTCCGCTCAGACGACACCCTTGTTGTCGCGTGACGGCCATCTGCTCGGGATGATCTCGACGCATTGGTGCGAGCCCCATACGCCATCCGAGCGGGATTTGCGCTTGCTCGATATTCTGGCGCGGCAGGCTGCCGATCTCCTGGAACGCACCATCGCGGAGGAGG
>JACMOF010000131.1 GCA_014378155.1 Caulobacter sp.
GAAACTCCAGACGCCGCCTGCGCTTGGTGTGGGCGCGGTGACCTTGCCGGAAGCCACATCGAAGGCGGCGAACAGGGTGGATGTGCCGTGGCGCTTGTCGTCGTGGCTATGGCCGCTGAGCGCCCGGCCGTTGGGCAGTTTTCGATAGCCCTGCGCCCGCTCCAGGTCCTGGATCGAGGGCTTCTCGTCGACACAGATCACCACCGCATTTTCGGGCGGCGCCATGCAGAGCCCGACCAAGTCCGCGGCCTTGGCCACGAAATCGGGATCGCGGCTCTCGCACCAGGACTTGCTGGCCACCAAGTCGAGCTTTTGCGCGCGCAGCACCCGCCAGATGTGCTGGGCATGCACATCCCCCAACGCGGCGGCGATCCTTGGGAACCATCCCCAACGCTGAATCATGAATCAGACACTCATGGAAGCCGGTACTGGGCGTCGACAATCGCAATAAGGAGGACTAAAGCGTTTCGTATGCGGCAACTGCTCGCCTTCCTGGCCGTTTTGGCCCTGCTGATCAGCCCGGTGGCTGCCGCTGCTGCGCAGGTCGAGTGCGCCAGGAGCGGGCCAGAGGCGATGATGGACATGTCCATGCCGATGGCCAAGTCCACCGACGGCGCCAAGGCAAGCCACGATCCTTGCTGCGACGAGCACCAGAAGGCTCCGCACGATGGCAAGGCCTGCGCCCAGATCTGCGCCGCCCTGTGCGCGACGACCGCCACTCCTCCCACCTCGGAAATCAAGCTCCCGGCCGTCGTGCCGATGCGCCTAACGGCGGCCCCCGACAAGCCGTTGCGCACGTACGCGCCGCCGGGCGACGAACGACCTCCCAAACAGATCGCCTGAGCTTGGCCCGCGTCTAACGCGGGGCCATCCCGTGCTGTGTCGTCGAGGCTGCGCCCTCTTGCGCTTGCCTAACGTCATCCAGCGGATCCGAGCGCCGCCTCGCGCGGTCGCCAACTCTCGCGATCGGAAACCCTATGCGCATCACCATCACCATCGCCGCGACGCTGCTGGCCAGCGCCGTCCATGCCGCGCCCCTCACTTACCGCCAAAGTCTCGATGCTGCGGCCGCCAACGCGCCAGCTCTGCGCGCCGCCGCCCTGCAGGGCGAGGCGGCCAAGGCTCCGGCCAAGGCGGCCGGCGCCCTGCCCGACCCCAAGCTGGCCCTGGGCCTGGACAACTTTCCGATATCGGGCCCGCCAGCCGGACGGTTCGCCTCCCACGAGATGACCATGGGCCGGGTCGGCTACAGCCAGGACATGCCCAGCGCCGCCAAGCGCCAGGCGCGGATCGGCCGCGCCCAGGCCGACATCGTCGCGGCCGGGGCCGAGGGTGTCGTCGAAGCCCGACAGGTCCGCGTCGCCGCCGCCCTGGCCTGGATCGAACTGCTCTACGCCCAGCGCAAACTGGCCGCCCTCGACGGCGTGCTCGCCCAGCTTGAACCGCTGTGGACCGCAGCGCCGTCCGGCGTAGCCTCCGGACGCTCGAGGCCAGCCCAGGCGCTGGAAGCCGCCCAGATGCGCGCCAACCTCGAAGACCGCCGCAGCGAAGCGGTTTCGGAACTTGGCCGGGCGCGCGCGGCCCTCACCCGCTGGACCGGTGATCCGGATCCGCAGGCGATCGACCAGGCGCCCGATCTTGATCTGGATCCGGCCACTCTAAGAGCCGCGATCGACCGCAATCCCACTCTGCTGGCCCGCGACGCCGCCGCCCGCCAGGCCCAGGCCGACGTCGCCCTGGCCAAGGCGGACAAGCGCCCGGACTGGAGCTGGGAGGTGGCCTATCAGCGCCGCGACCCGATGTTCGGCGACATGGTCTCGGCTGCGGTCAGCGTCAGCCTGCCGCTATGGGGCAAGAGCCGGCAGGACCCGATGATCGCCGCCCGCGCCGCCAGCGCTGGCCGCGCCGAGGCCCAGCGCGAGGACACCCGCCGGACGCTGGCCGCCCAACTCGAAGCCGATCTCGCCGACCACGTCATGCACCACGAGCAGTGGCTGCGGGCCCGCGACACCCTGCTGCCTCTGGCCCGGCAGCGCGCCGATCTGGAGACCGCCGGCTACGGCGCCGGCACCGCCGCCCTGCCCGACGTGCTGGCCGCCTTCGCGGGCCTGTCCGACGCCCAACTCACCACCCTGGACCGCGAGGCCACCGTCGCCATCGACGCCGCCCGCCTCTCCCTGACCTATGGAAGCGACGACCAATGAGCGCGTCCGTCTCGATGAAGCTTCTCCTCGCGAGCGCCGCGGCGCTTGTCGTTGTCGCCGGAGCCGGCGGCTATGGCCTGGCCCGGCTAACCGCCAAGCCGATGGTGACCGCCGCGCCCGCCGACGCTCGCAAGGTCCTCTACTGGTACGACCCGATGGTCCCAGCCCAGCGCTTCGACAAGCCAGGCAAGTCGCCGTTCATGGACATGAAATTGGTCCCCAAATACGCCGGGGAAAGCGATCCGGCCGGCCCTTCGACCGGGGTCCGCATCGATCCGGCTGCCGCCCAGAATCTCGGCGTCCGCTCCGTGGAGACCCGCCAAGGCGTCCTGCTCGGCGGTCTGACCGCCACCGGCGTCATCGACTTCAACCAGCGTGACGTGGCCGTGGTCCAGGCGCGCTCCGGCGGCTTCGTGCAGAGGGTCTATGGCCGGGCTCCTGGCGATGTAATCGGGGCCGGCGCGCCGCTGGCCGACCTGCTGGTTCCCGACTGGGGCGGGGCCCAGGCCGAATATCTGGCGGTCAAACGCACCGGTGACGCGGCCCTGATCGCCGCCGCCCGCCAGCGCCTGCGACTGCTGGGCATGCCCGAAGGCACGATCGCCGCCGTCGATCGCGACGGCCGGGCCCGCGCGATCATCACGATCAGCGCGCCGCTGGGCGGGGTGATCACCAGGCTCGACGTTCGGGCCGGGATGACCGTGGCCATGGGCCAGGGACTGGCCGAGATCAACGGCCTGTCGCGGGTCTGGATCACCGCCGCCGTGCCTGAGGCGCAAGGCGGCCAACTGCGCCAAGGTCAATCGGTCGGCGTTGCCCTGGCGGCCTATCCCGGCGAGATGCTGCGGGGAACGGTGCAGGCCATCCTGCCCCAGGCCCAGGGCGAGACCCGCACGCTGCAGGCCCGCATTGAGTTGCCCAACCCCGGCGGCAAGCTGCGCCCAGGCATGTTCGCCACCGTCTCGTTTGACACCGACGCGCGCCCGGCCCTGCTGCTGCCGTCCGAGGCGGTGATCCGCACCGGCTCGCGCGCCATCGTCATGCTGGCCGGCGACAACGGCCGCTACCAGGCCGTCGAGGTCAGGATCGGCCGCGAGTCGGGTGGCCAGAGCCAGATCCTGGCGGGCCTGAGCGCCGGTCAGAAGGTGGTGGCCTCTGGTCAGTTCCTGATCGACTCCGAGGCCAGCTTGGCGGGCCTGCAAGTTCGGCCGCTGGCGGCGGACGCCGCCATGGCGCCGATGACCTCGGCTGCGGCAAAGCCCGCCTTGGCCGAAGCGACGGGGCGCATCGAGCAGGTGACCAAGGACAGCATCACCCTCTCCCACGGCCCGATCCCGGCCATCAGCTGGCCGGCCATGACCATGGCCTTCCGCGCCGACCCGATGCTGCTGCGGGGTTTCAAGACTGGCGACCAGGTCAGCTTCGCCTTCGACCAGCCGCCAGCGAGCCCGACGGTGCGACGCATCGCCAAGCTCGGAGGCGGCGCATGATCGCCGCCCTGATCCGCTGGTCGGTCGCCAATCGCTTCTTCATGCTGCTGGGCGCCCTGGCCTTGATCATCGTCGGCGGCCTGGCGGTGCGCTCGACGTCGATCGACGCCTTGCCCGATCTTTCCGACACCCAGGTGATCATCCGCACCAGCTATCCGGGCCAGGCCCCGCAACTGGTCGAGAACCAGGTCACCTATCCGCTGGCCACCACCATGCTGTCGGTGCCCGGGGCCAAGACGGTGCGCGGCTATTCGTTCTTCGGCGACAGCTTTGTCTATGTGATCTTCGACGACAAAACCGACCTCTACTGGGCTCGCTCGCGGGTCCTGGAATATCTCAACCAGGTCCAGGCCCGCCTACCCGAAGGCGCTCGCCCGGCCCTGGGTCCCGACGCAACAGGGGTCGGCTGGGTCTATGAGTACGCCCTGGTCGATCGCACCGGCGGTCACGACCTCAGCCAACTGCGATCCCTGCAGGACTGGTTTCTGCGCTACGAGTTGAAAACCCTGCCGGGCGTGGCGGAGGTCTCGGCGATCGGCGGCATGGTTCGGCAATATCAGGTCGTCCTCGATCCGGTGAAGCTGGCTGGATACGGCGTTACCCACAGCCAAGTCGTCGCCGCCCTGAAAGGCGCCAACGCCGAAACCGGCGGCTCCGTCCTGGAACTGGGCGAGGCCGAATACATGGTCCGTGCCACCGGCTATCTGAAGACCCCCGAGGACTTCCAGGCCGTTCCGCTGAAGACGGCGGCCGGCGGGATCCCGGTACGGCTTGGCGATGTGGCGACCATCCAGGTCGGTCCGGAGATGCGGCGCGGCATCGCCGAACTGAACGGCCAGGGCGAGGTGGCCGGCGGGGTGGTGATCCTCCGCTCGGGCGAAAACGCCCGCACCACCATCGCGGCGGTGAAGACCAAGCTGGCCGAGCTGAAAAAGAGCCTGCCGCCCGGCGTCGAGGTGGTCACGACCTATGATCGCTCGGGCCTGATCGACCGGGCCGTCCATAACCTGACCGGCAAACTGCTGGAGGAGTTCCTGGTCGTCGCCCTGGTCTGCGCCCTGTTCCTGGGCCACCTGCGTTCGGCCTTGGTGGCGATCATCTCGCTGCCGCTGGGGGTGCTGGCCGCCTTCCTGGTCATGAAGAGCCAGGGCGTCGACGCCAACATCATGTCGCTGGGCGGCATCGCCATCGCCATCGGGGCGATGGTCGACGCCGCCGTGGTGATGATCGAGAACGCCCACAAGAAGCTTGAACGCTGGGCCCACGACCACCCGGGCCAGACCCTGGTCGGCGAAGCCCGCTGGAAGGTGGTCACCGAAGCCGCCGTCGAGGTCGGACCGGCGCTGTTCTTCAGCCTGTTGATCATCACCCTGTCGTTCATCCCGGTGTTTACCCTGCAGGCCCAGGAGGGGCGGCTGTTCCGTCCCCTGGCCTTCACCAAGACCTACGCAATGGCGGCGGCGGCCATCCTGTCGGTGACCCTTATCCCGGTGCTGATGGGCTACCTGATCCGTGGGCGTATCCCCGACGAGGCCTCCAATCCGATCAACCGCGTCCTGACGGCGGCCTACCGGCCTGCCCTGGACTGGGTGATGGGGCGGCCCAGAACGACCCTGGTCATCGCCCTGCTGGCCTTCGCCACCACGGCCTGGCCGCTGGCCCATCTGGGGGCCGAGTTCATGCCCAATATGGACGAGGGCGACCTGCTCTATATGCCATCAGCCCTACCAGGGCTGTCGGCGGCCAAGGCCGGGCAGCTCCTCCAGCAGACCGTCCGAATGATCAAGACCGTTCCTGAGGTCGACAGCGTGTTCGGCAAGGCCGGCCGCGCCGAGAGCGCCACCGACCCGGCCCCGCTGGAGATGTTCGAGACCACGATCCGCTTCAAGCCGCGCGACCAGTGGCGGCCGGGCATGACGCCCGACAAGCTGGTTGCCGGGCTCGACGCGCGGGTGAAGGTCCCGGGTCTGACCAATGTCTGGGTGCCGCCGATCCGCAACCGCATCGACATGCTGGCCACCGGTATCAAGAGCCCGATCGGCGTCAAGGTCTCTGGAGCCAACCTGGCCGAACTCGACCGCATCGCCCGCGAGGTGGAGGGCGTCGCAAAGGGTGTGCCGGGCGTCAGCTCGGCCCTGGCCGAACGGCTGACCGGCGGCCGCTATGTCGATGTCCGCATTGACCGGGCCGCGGCCGCGCGGTTCGGGCTCAACATCGACGACGTCCAGTCGATCGTCTCCGGGGCGATCGGCGGCGAGACCATCGGCCAGACGGTCGAGGGCCTGGCCCGCTATCCGATCAGCGTCCGCTATCCGCGCGAACTGCGCGGCAGCCTGGAGGGCCTGCGGACCCTGGCGATCCTGACGCCGGGCGGCGCGCAGATCACCCTGGGTACGGTGGCCCAGGTCGAGATCGCCGACGGACCGCCGATGCTCAAGAGCGAGAACGGCCGACCGACCACCTGGGTCTATGTCGATGTCCGAGGTCGGGATTTAGCCTCGGTGGTCGGCGACCTGCGTCAAGCCGTCGACCGACACGTCAAGCTGTCGCCCGGCGTCAGCCTCTCCTATTCGGGTCAGTTCGAATATCTGCAGCGAGCGGCCGACCGGCTGAAGATCGTCGTGCCGGCCACCCTGCTGATCATCTTCGTCCTGCTCTATGTGATCTTCCGCCGGTTTGACGAGGCGGGCCTGATCATGGCCACCCTGCCCTTCGCCCTGACCGGGGGGATCTGGACGCTCTATCTGGCTGGTTTCCACCAGTCGGTGGCTACGGGGGTCGGTTTCATCGCCTTGGCCGGGGTCTCGGCCGAGTTTGGGGTGGTGATGCTGATCTATCTCAAGCACGCCATGGACGACTTGGGCCCCGACCCCACAATGGATCAGGTCGAGGCCGCCGTGCGCGAAGGCGCCCTGCTGCGCGTGCGGCCCAAGGCCATGACCGTGGCGGTGATCCTGGCCGGCCTGGCCCCCATCCTCTGGGGCCATGGCGCGGGCTCTGAAGTGATGAGCCGCATCGCCGCCCCAATGATCGGCGGCATGCTCACCGCCCCCCTGCTGTCGATGTTCGTCGTGCCCGCTGGCTATCTGCTGGTGCGCCGCCGGCAAGCCGGAACCTCCCCTTCCACTTCCACTTCCACTTCCACTTCCACCTCAGCCTAAGGAGATTTGCTGATGAAGACCCTGTCCCTCACCCTCGCCGCCCTGCTGGCGACGACCAGCCTGGCCGCTTGCGGCCGCAAGACCGAAGCGCCCGCCGCTCCGGCCGCGCCGGCGCCCGCCGCTGCGCCTGCTCCGGCCGCGCGCGGCGACATGGCCGGCATGGACATGGCGCCGGCCGACAAGATGGCCAAGGGCGTCGGCGTGGTGACGGCGATGGACAAGACCATCGGAACGATCACCCTCGACCACGAAGCCATTCCCGAGGCCGGCTGGCCAGCCATGACCATGGGCTTCAAGGCCGCTCCGGCCCTGCTGGACGGCGTCGCGGTCGGCGACAAGGTCGCCTTCGACCTGAAACTCCATGACGGTTCGGGCGA
>JACMOF010000132.1 GCA_014378155.1 Caulobacter sp.
ATGTCCGAAGGTCTAGAAGGCGTGATCGCCGCCCATACCGTGCTCTCCGACGTTGATGGCCAGGCCGGACGCCTGACCATCCGAGGCTATGCCGTCGAAGACCTCGCCCACCGCGCCACGTTCGAGGACGTCGCCCACCTGCTGCTTGATGGGTTCTTCGACAGCCTGCCGTCGGACTTGGCGCGTGCTCTGGGCGCCGCCCGCGTCAGCGCCTTCGCCGAAGTGGCGGCGCTCGACGAACACCTGGCCAGGCGCGATCCGGTCGAAGCCGTCCGCGCCCTGATCGCCCGTCTGCCCGACGGCGACGACCTCAACACGGCCCTGTTGTTGATCGCCGCCCCAGCCGTGTTCACACCCGCCGTGATGCGGGTCGCCACCGGTCAGCAAGCGGTCGCTCCTGACGCTGCCCTGTCGCACGCCGCCGACGTGCTGCGAATGACGCGGGGCGCGCCGGCCACGGAGGGGGAGGCCAGGGCGCTGAACGCCTATCTGGTCACCGTCTGCGACCACGGCCTCAACGCCTCGACCTTCGCCGCCCGGGTCGTGGCGTCCACCCGCGCGGGCCTGACCTCGGCGGTCCTGGCCGGACTGTCGGCTCTGAAGGGTCCGTTGCACGGCGGCGCGCCTGGTCCGGTGATCGACATGCTCGACGCCATTGGGACGCCCGCCAACGCCGAGGCCTGGATCGTGGCGGCCCTGAACCGGGGCGATCGGCTGATGGGTTTCGGCCACCGCATCTATCGGGTCCGAGACCCCCGCGCCGACGCCCTGAAGGCGGCGATCCGCCAGCTGGCCCTGACCTCGAACGCTGTCCCCGGGCGTCTGGCCTTCGCCGAGGCCGTCGAGCAGGCCGCCCTGCGCATGCTGCGTGAACGCAAGCCTGACCGACCGTTGGACACCAATGTCGAGTTCTACACCGCCCTGCTCCTCGAGGCCCTGGGCCTGCCGCCGACAGCCTTCACCTGCGTCTTCGCCATGGGCCGCACGGCCGGCTGGATCGCTCATGCCCGCGAACAGTTGGCGACGGGCAAGCTGATCCGTCCGCAATCGGTCTATGTGGGGCCCCCGACGAAGGCCGCAGCTTAGGGGATCAGACGGGGACACACACCCATCCCGTCGTCTCGGCCGTGCTTGCAAGGTCGTGGGTTGGGTGTGTGTCCCCCATCCGCGCCCGCGGCCTTGCGAACATCTCGCGCGAGTCGTTCGCGCTGGGGCTGCGTGGCGGGCCTTGCTACACAACGATCATGTCCGCCCCGCACCCCGCCCTGAGCGCCGCCGAAGGCCTCACACTGACCCGTCGGGTCACCGCCCTGTCGGTCGGCTGCGCGACGATCCTGATCTGTATCAAGGGCGTCGCCTGGATCGCTGGCGGTTCGGTGGCGATGCTCGCCTCCCTGGCCGACAGCGGCCTGGACCTGATCGCCTCGCTGGTCACCTTCTACGCCGTGCGCTACGCGGCCGAGCCGCCCGACGCCGAGCATCGCTTCGGTCATGGCAAGGCCGAGGCTTTTTCAAGCCTGACCCAGGCCGGGCTGGTCTTCGCGTCCGGGGCGCTGATCGGTCAGGAGGCCCTGCGGTCGATGCTGCACCCCAAGCCCGTCGAGGCCGGCGTGCTGGGCGTCGGGGTGATGGCGGTGTCGATCCTGCTGACCCTTGGCCTGATCCGCGCCCAATCCGAAGTGATGAAGCGCACCCGGTCGGTGGCCGTGGCGAGCGACAAGGCCCACTACGCCGCCGACCTGGCCTCCAACGCCGTCAGCCTTGTCGGCATAGCGGCGGCGGCCTTCCTGCACTGGGCCTGGGTGGACTCCGCCGCCGGCCTGGTCGTCGCCCTGTGGCTGGTCTGGGGCGCCATCGGCGTGTTCCGCGAGGCGTCGCACCAGCTGATGGACCGCGAGCTGCCCGACGACGAGCGGGCGCGGATCCTCGCCCTGCTCACGGCTGACCCGAGCATCAGCGGCGTGCACCAGCTGCGAACCCGGGCTTCGGGCCCCCACATCCACATCCAGGCCCACATGGATTTCGACGCCGAGACGCCCCTGGTCGTGGTCCATACCCTGATGGTCGAGGCCGAGGCGCGGGTGCTGGCGGCCTTTCCGACCGCCGACATCCTGATCCATCCCGATCCGCGCGGCGTCGCCGAGCCGCACGGCGGCGCGTTCAGCGAAGCCGCCTCGCTGTAGAAGACTTGCCCAGACGGCCTCGCAGGGCCAAATGGCGACTTCCACGACGAGACGAGCGACGACCCGATGGACGACATCCTGGCCAAGCTGCCGAGAGCCTTCGCGGGCGCCACCGTGCTGGTGCTGGGCGACGTCATGCTCGACCGCTTTGTCTATGGCGCGGTGGACCGCATCTCGCCCGAGGCGCCGGTGCCGGTGATCGCCGTCGAGCGCGAGACCGTGATGCTGGGCGGGGCCGGCAATGTCGCCCGCAATGTTGCGGCCCTGGGTGGCCGGGCAGTGCTGGTCGGGGTGATCGGCGACGATGACGCCGGGCGGACCCTGACCGACCTGATCGACCGCGAGGCCAGCCTCGACTCCGCCCTGATCGTCGATCCCAAGCGGCGGACCACCGAGAAGACCCGCTACATCTCCGGCTCGCACCAGATGCTGCGCGCCGACCGCGAAGATCGCGGCGACGCCGACGCCACGGTCCTGCTGGCGGCGTTCAACGCCCATCTGCGCCAGGTCGACGTGGTGGTGCTGTCGGACTACGCCAAGGGCGTGCTCAGCGTTCCGGTGTTGCGCGCCGCCATCGCCGCCGCCAATGCCGCCGGCAAGCCGGTGATCGTCGATCCCAAGAGCCGCGACCTGTCGCGTTATGATGGCGCCACCTTGGTGAAACCTAACCGCCGCGAGGCCGCCGAGGCCACGGGAGTCACGGGGTCCGGCGACGAGGCCGCCGCCGAGGCCGCCAACGCCATCCTGGCCGCCGCCCCGAACCTGGCCTCCGCCCTGGTGACACGGGGCGGGGCCGGCATGACCCTGGCCGTGCGCGGCGCGGCGCCGGTCCATTTGCCGGCCACCGCGCTGGAGGTGTTCGACGTCTCCGGCGCGGGCGACACCGTGGCCGCGACCCTGGCGCTGGCGCTCGCCGTGGGCGCGGCCCCACTCGACGCGGCCCGCCTCGCCAACCTCGCTGCGGGCCTGGTGGTGGCCAAGATCGGCACCGACGTGGTCACCGCCGACGAGCTGGTCGGCCTGGCCCTCGGGGCCCATGGCGATCCGGGCCAGGACAAGATCGCCGACCGCGACGGCGCCCTGGCGATCGTCGCCAGCTGGCGGGCGCGGGGCCTGAGGGTTGGCTTCACCAACGGCTGTTTCGACCTGCTGCACCCCGGTCACGTCTCCCTGCTGGCCCAAGCTCGCGCCGCTTGCGATCGCCTCATCGTCGGCCTCAACACCGACGCCTCGGTCCAGCGCCTGAAGGGCCCGACCCGTCCGGTTCAGAAGGAGGGTGCGCGCGCCACCGTCTTGGCCTCGCTGTCGTCGGTGGACTTGGTGGTGCTGTTCGACGAGGAGACGCCGCTGGGCCTGATCAAGGCCTTCCGCCCCGACGTGCTGGTCAAGGGGGCGGACTATACGGTGGAGACCGTGGTCGGTTCCGACGTGGTGCTGGGCTATGGCGGCCGGGTGGTTCTGGCCGAGCTGAAGGCGGGCCAGAGCACCACCAACCTGATTGGCCGGATGAACGCGCCGGCCTGATCTCAAGAGTTAACGGCGCGGTCCAAGGTCAAGCTTGAGGTGGAATAGCCTCGATTTGGCCCTTAACTTGGCCAACAACCGGCGTTCAGCAAGTTCTTGTTAAGCAAAACGGCGCATCGATCAAACGATGCAGCCTGAATGCGCGTGGGCATGAGCGTCGAACGTACCCTTCACCATTTCCCCCTGGACCCGGCCTCGCGCCAGGTGCGTCTCGCCTTGGGCGAGAAGCGCCTGCCGTTCGTCGAGGTCCAGGTTCGCTATTGGGAAGGCCCGGCCGAATTCCTCAAGCTCAACCCGTCGGGCGTGCCGCCGGTGCTGGTCGAGACCAGGCACCAGCGCACCACGGTGATCGCCGAGAACCGCGCCATCCTCGAGCATATCGAGGAGCAGGAGCCCGAACCCGCCCTGCTGGGCCGCGAGCCGGGCGAACGGGCCGAGGCTCGCCGCCTAATGCAGTGGTTCGACCGCAAGTTCGACAACGAGGTCAACGGCTTCCTGCTGCACGAGAAGATGGAGAAACGCCTGCTGCGGCTGGGTGCGCCGGACCTGTCGTCGCTGCGCCGCGGCCGCGACGCCTTGCGCCAGCATCTGGTCTATATCGAAGAGCTTCTTAACACCCGCGACTGGCTGGCTGGCCGGCGGATGAGCCTGGGCGACTTCGCCGCCGCCGCCCACCTGTCGGTGATCGACTATTTCGGCGACGTGCCGTGGAAGGACTTCCCGGCGACCAAGACCTGGTACATGAAGCTGAAGTCGAGGCCGGCCTTCCGGCCCATCCTGGCCGACCGCTGGCCCGGCCTCGCGCCGGCCGCGCACTATGACGATCTCGACTTCTAGCCACCTCAACTCCGCGCTGCGAGACGAAATCCGCGCCGAGGCCCTGCGGCTGGGTTTCGACGCCTGCGGCTTCGCCAGCGCCTCCGAGGCCTGGCCTAATGGCGGCTGGTTGCGCGAGTTCGTCGCCGAGGGCTTCCACGGGGCCATGGGCTGGATGGAGGAGACGCTGGACCGGCGTTCACACCCCACCGCCATGTGGACCGACGCCCGGACGGCGGTGGTGCTGGGCGTCAATTACGGCCCCGACCACGACCCCCTGGTCGCCTTGGAGGACCCGAGCCGCGCGGCGATCTCGGTCTATGCCCAGGGCGACGACTATCACGAGGTGATCAAGAAGCGCCTCAAGGCCCTGGCCCGTTGGATGCACGGCCGGTTCGGCGGCGAGGTGAAGGTTTTCGTCGACACCGCGCCGCTTATGGAAAAGCCGCTGGCCCAGCGCGCCGGCCTGGGCTGGCAGGGCAAGCACACCAATCTGGTGTCGCGACAGTTCGGCTCGTGGCTGTTTCTCGGATCGGTGTTGACCACGCTCGACCTGCCCGCCGATCCGCCCGAACGCGACCGCTGCGGCTCGTGCAGCGCTTGCCTGGACATCTGCCCGACCAACGCCTTCCCCAGCCCCTATCAGCTGGATGCCCGGCGCTGCATCTCCTACCTGACCATCGAGCTTGCCGGGCCCATCCCGGTCGCGTTCCGTGAAGCGCTGGGCAATCGGATCTATGGCTGTGATGACTGTCTGGCAGTCTGCCCGTGGAACAAGTTCGCCAGCCTGTCGAGCGAGATGGCCTTCCATGCCCGCGAGACCCTGAAGGCGCCGTCGCTGGCGGCGCTAGCGAGCCTCGATGATCCGTCGTTCCGCGCCCTGTTCAGCAAGAGCCCGATCAAACGCATCGGCCGCGACCGCTTCGTGCGCAACGTGCTGATTGCGATCGGCAACTCCGGCGATGCGGCGCTGGCGGCCGAGGCCGAACGTTTGCTCGACGACTTGGGCCCGCTGGTGCGGGGC
>JACMOF010000133.1 GCA_014378155.1 Caulobacter sp.
AGGTTCAGGGCGCCGAAATTGGTCGCCACCGACCTGGCCGTCTCGTCGCCGCCAACCTCGTAATAGGTCATCTTCAGGCGCTGGGTGTCATAGGCGATCAGGCCGGCGAAGATCAGCACGCCGATGGCGTTGATCGCGAAGACCAGCGCGCCCGACGGGAAGAAGATCGACAGCAGCGAAGCCAGGATCAAGCCCACCAGGCCGATGATCAGGAAGCTACCGAAACCGGTCAGGTCCTTCTTGGTCGTGTAGCCTACCAGGCTCAGGGCGCCGAAGGCGATGGCGGTGACCAGGAAGGTCTGGAACACGCTGGCGCCGGTGTAGAGCAGCACTACAGTCCCAAGCGAGGCGCCGATCAACGACACCACCGACCAGTAGATCACGCCGGCGGTGCGGGCGTTGATCGACTTCATCACGAAGCTGGAGAATAGCAGGATGCCGAGCGGCGCGAACGCCACGACGGTGCCGAGCAAGGTATAACCGACGCGGTTGTTGGTGACCTGGAACATCAGGTCGCGGACCGGCGGGTACGAGCTGGTCAGATAGGCCAGGGCGGCCGACAGCAGGAGACCCAGGCCCACCTTGTTGTAGACGCCGAGCATGAAACTGCGCAGGCCGGCGTCAACCGACATGTCGGCGCCGGCTCCGGGAAGCGGTCGCGCATAATCGCGGTTGAAGTCGTTCATCGCGGGAAAACCCTTCGAAAATTGCCACGTCCGTTGTGGACGCGCCCTGAATATCGGGGCGAAGCCAGGATCATGCAAGATGTTGCGCTTCCCGTGGCGCTTGGCGATCCCTAGAAAGATTCTCTAGACCCTTTCCAGAGAGGCGACATGGATTACGTGGAACTCGGCCGGACCGGCATCCAGGTCTCGCGCTGCTGCCTGGGCACCATGACCTGGGGGTCGCAGAACCCGGAGGCGGAAGCCCACGACCAGATGGACTACGCTTTGAGCCAGGGCGTGACCTTCTGGGACACCGCCGAGATGTATTCCAGCCCGCCCACCCCCGAGACTCAGGGCAATACCGAGCGCCATATCGGCTCGTGGCTGGCCAAGACCGGAAAGCGCCAGGAGATCGTGCTGGCCTCCAAGGTCGCCGGTCGCGGCAGCGCCTTTGGCGGGCTGAGCTGGATGCGAAAAGATGGCGGCTCCACCCGCCAGACCCGCGCCCAGATCGACGAGGCGGTCGAGGGATCGCTCAAGCGGCTGAACACCGACTATCTCGACCTCTACCAACTGCACTGGCCCGACCGCCCGGTGCGGGTGTTCGGCGGCCAGACCTTCAAGGACTATGAGCAGGACTACGAGGCGTTCGGCGACATCCTCGAGGCGCTGGGCGCCCACGTGAAGAAGGGCACGATCCGGTCGATCGGCGTCTCTAACGAGTTTCCGTGGGGCGTGATGCGCTTTCTGGCCGAGGCGGAAGGTAGGGGTCTGCCGCGCGTCGCCTCGATCCAGAACGCCTATCACCTGGCCAACCGCACCTTCGAATACGGCCTGGCCGAGATCGCCATGCGCGAGCAGGTCGGCCTGCTGGCCTATTCGCCCCTGGCCCAGGGCGCCCTGACCGGCAAGTACCTGAACGGCGGCCTGCCCGAGGGTTCGCGCAAGGCGCTCTACAACCGCATGCAGCGCTATGAAGGCCCCGGCGCCGAGGAGGCGATCCGCGGCTATGTCGAGCTAGCCGCCCAGTTCGGCGTCGACCCGGCGGTGCTGGCCCTGAAGTTCTGCGACACCCGCCAATTCGTCACCGCCACCATCATCGGCGCCACCTCGATGGACCAGCTGAAGACCAATATCGGCGCATTTGATCTGAGCTGGACCGATGAGATGGAGAAGGCGGTCAACGCCTTGCATGCGCTGCAGCCGAATCCCTGTCCGTAGGCTCTGGTCCTCCCCCTGTGGGGAAGGCGATCGCGCAGCGATGGGTGGGGAGCGTTTTAGGGCCATCGATCCGGGTTGTGGTCGCTTGCCGATCACGCACCCCACCGTCGGCTTCGCCGACCCCTCCCCCACAGGGAGAGGACCGGTTAAGACGGTCCCATGATCCGCCTGTTCACCGCTGTCGCCATCCCCGCCGAGGTCGGCGATCACCTGCTGCCCCGGCGGCACGGGATCGAGGGCGCGCGCTGGCGTCCGCGCGAGGCGTTCCATATCACGCTGAAGTTCATGGGCGACGTGCAGGAAACCCAG
>JACMOF010000134.1 GCA_014378155.1 Caulobacter sp.
CGGGCGGTCTGCATGGTCAGGGTCGAGGCGCCGGAGCTGATGTGGCCATGGATCAGCGCCGAACCCGTGGCGCGGGCCAGGGCGAAGGGGTCGACACCGAGGTGGCCGTAGAACCGCGCGTCCTCGACGGCGATCAGGCGCTTTTGAAACGTCGGGTCCGTGCGCTGGAGGTCGGCCCGCACCCGCCAGCGGCCGTTCTCCACTGGCAAGGCGCGCAGCCAGGCGCCGCGATGATCGAGCACCACGGGTGACGAGCGCTTGGCCCGCGCCATGTCTGGCGGCAAGGCGGCGCTCAGGGCGAAGAGCGCGGCCTGGACGGCGACGAAGGCGACGAGAAGGCGGGTCAGACGGGGGATGGTGAACATGGACGCTATTCGGCGGCGGACTTGCCCCCTCCGCGCCTTCGGCGCTCCGCCCCCATAGGGGGAAGAGCGCCCTGGCGCGAACTCCGCCCCCTATGGGGCGGACAGACCGCGAAGCGGTCAGGTGGGGGCAAGTGGCTCCCTACCCTCCCGGCGCCACGTTGATCCGCCCCGCGTCAGAGCGCGCATTGAGGCTGGGCCGGTACATGTCCTTGGCGATCGCCCCAGGCAGGAAGAATTCGCCCGGCGTCACGGCCCGCGCCACATAGGCCATGGCGAACGGCTTGTTCCCCGCCAGGTCGAGCGCGGCGATGTAGCGGTCGTCGCGGCTTTCCTGGACATCCGGATTGGTCAGTTCGCCCAGGAACTTGAACGGGCCGTTCTGGGCGTCGTCGGCGCCGAGCGTGGTCTCGATCTCGAAGCCGGCCGGCAGGGCGTCGTCTATCACCAAGGCGGTGGAGCGGGCCTGCATGGAGCGGCCGGAAACCAGCACGATCACCCGGTCGCCCTGATGAATCTGGCTGGGATCAATCGCTCCGCCGGTCATCGAGAACAGCCGCTTGCCCACCGACAAGCCGTTGCTCGCCGCGCCCGGCGCCAGGATCGGCGTGCCGCGAACGCTGACTGTCCGCCACAGGGCGCCCTTGCCCCGGTTGGTGAAGTGAGCGTCGGTCAGCTTGCCCACGGCCCAGCGCGGCGAACCGCCGGCCGGCGGCAAGGCCACTGCGCCTTGGGCGTCGATGGTCATCGGACCCGAGGCTTTCAGCAGCTGGCTGGCCGCGAACAGCAGCGACGCCTGCTCCTGGGTGTTGAGGGCGTCAGGATCCTTGACCACGTTCTCCAGCCGGCTTTGCAACTGCCGGGCCACGTCCATCTGGCCGGCCTGGGCCGCCAGGGCGGTGACGGCGGCGACGTCGCGCAGCGGGCTCTGGTACCAGTCGCTCTCGTCGCGCCAGCCCAGCGACTTGACCGCCTGGCGCATGGCCGGGCGGGCCCGCGCCTGGTCGCCCATCAAGGCCAGGCCGGCCGCCACCTGGGCCTTGGCCAGGGGCTGGTCCTCGTCCTTCATCTGCACATCGTGCCACCAGCGCAGCCGCGCCAGGTCGCCGCGCCCGGCCTTGGCCAGCACGTAGAGGGCGTAGGCCGAGGCCCGGCGGCGCATGCGCTCCGTCGCCTTCTTCGAGGCGTCGGGATTGGCGGCCCACCATTCGGGATATTCGGTGCGGTAGGAGATCGAGGTCCAGCTGTCGGGACGACTGATCTGGCGCATGGCGTTCAGCGCCTTGTCCATCGCCTCGTCGGGCACCGCTATGCCCTGGCCCTTGGCCTCGACCAGGAAGTCGGTGGCGTAGGCGCCCAGCCAGGCGTCAGCCTCGCCGTCGCCGACCCGCCACAGGCCGAAGGCCCCGTCCAGGGTCTGGCGATCCAGCAGCTTGCCCACCGCCGCGGCCAGTATGGCCGGGTTGCGTTTCAGCTTAGGATCGCTGGACACGCTCTGGGCGTAGAGCAGCGGATAGGCCGTCGAGACCAGCTGCTCGGTGCAGCCATAGGGGTAGCGCTGAAGGGCCACCGCGATCGCCGCCGGGTCGAAGCCGCGGATCGGCGAATAGCTGACCTGCAACGTCACGTCGCCGGCCGCCAGCCCCGACATCAGCCGATAGTCGGGCGTATAGGTCTCGCCCGGCTGGGCCAGTTCGGTCGTCGTGCGCACCACGTCGCCCCAGCCCAGGCGGGTCTGGATCGGGTAGTCCTTGCTGGTGTTGAAGCCCGGCCCGGCCACCTTGAAGCCGATCTTGCCGATGCCCGTCACATTGGGCGCCAGGAAGGGAATCTTCTCGGCGACCCGCTGGCCCAGCATCAGGGTAATGATCTTCTTGAAGGCCACGGCGATGCCGTTGGTGGACCAGGCCTCGACCGTATAGGCCCCGGCCTTGCCCTCGACATTGTGCAGCTCCAGCGTGGCCATCGGCTTGTCGCCGGGGGCCAGGAAGCGCGGCAGGTTGAGGTCGGCGACCACGGGCTGGCGCACGGTCATCGCCTTGGCGCCCGAGCCGACGGCGGTGTCGGTCCAGGCCACGGCCATGATCCGCAACTCGCCGTTGAAGTCGCCGGCCGGCAGCTTGACCACCGCCTTGCCGTCCAGCCCCGTCTCGACGATGCCGGACCACAGGGCCACGGTCTTGATCGGCGTGGTCGTCAGGCCTTCGCCGCCCAGTTCGTCGGCGCCGAAATTGACATTGGCCGGCGCGCCCATGTTCGGGTCGAGCAGGCGGCCGTAGTCGTCGCGATAGTTCAGGGTCAGGGCCCGCTTGCCAAAGTACCACTTCACCGGGTCGGGGCTGTCCTGGCGTGTCAGGCGCAGGATGCCTTCGTCCACGGCCGCGATGGTGACCTTGGCCTTCTGGCCAAAGCCCAGGCCTTGCACCTTGATCGGGATCTCGACCGGCGCCTTGGAGTCCAGCTTCACCGGCGTCCCGATATCCACCGTCAGCTTGCGGCCCTTGGGATCGAGCGGCACATAGATCAGGCCGAGCGCCCGCTTGGGCTTGGGCGAGCTGACCGGGTCGCGCGGCTGGATCACCGTGACCAGCACATAGGCCCCGCCGCCCCAGGCCGCCGAGGTCTTCAGCTTCACGGTCGTGCCGTTCTCGCCAACGCTGAGGGTCTTGAAGTCGATCAGGCGATCGGTGGCGACCGCCACCTGCACCTGGCCGGCATAGGGTGACTTGATGGCGATTTCCACCGTGTCGCCCTGGCTGTAGCTCTTGGTCCCGGCGCTGACCCGCACGAAGTCGGGCGCCTCGCCTTCCTTGGCGGGCGAACCCCAGCCGGACGAGAACTTGGTGACGGTCTTGCTGCCGTCGGCCCCCTCGACGACCAGGCGATAGTCGCCCCAGCCGAGGCGGCGGTTGAAGCGCGCGGGTTGGCCGGCGCCGATATTGACCGTGGCCTTGGCCACCACCGCGTCGCGGCTGGTGCGCCGCCACTGCCAGCGACCGTCCTGCTGGAACCAGTCATAGCTCCAGTTCTCGCTGATCAGGGTGTAGGTCGCCGTCGCGCCGACGCGGACGCCGGCGGCGTTGACCGCGATCATCTCCAGGCTGACCGGCGGATCGCCGCGCCCGGCGTCGCCCTGCTCGACCTTGACCCCGTAATAGACAGGCTTGCCGCGCACCTTAAGCTCAAGGTTCTCGCGCACCGGACGGCCGCCGGGCTCGAACACCGAGGCGGTGACCGAGGCCACCAGCGGCTGGGCGGTGTCGGCCGCGTCGCTCGTCCCCAGGTTCAGCATGGCGTGGCCGTCGCCGTCGGTGACGGTCGTGCCCAGCTCGATGAACTTCTCGTCGAAGGGCGTCAGGGCGTCGCCCCACTGGAAGTCCTTGAACTGCGGGAAGGGATCGCTGTCGATCTTCAGCCGCGCCTCGCCCTGGGTCTGCAGACCCGCGCCCGGCGCGCCGTAGAGGAAGCGGGCCGAGACGTCGATCTGTCGCGCCTGGCCGCCGGCGATCGGTACGGACTCCTGGCCCGTGGCGGTCACCGCCAGGCGTTGCGGGGCGAAGTCCTCGACGCTGAAGCTCAGAGATCCCGCCTGCGCCTCGACGCCCTCCATCATCAGCACGGCGGTCCAGCGGCCGCGTGGCGCGCTGCGCGGGAGGGCGATGTCGGCCAGCACGGCGCCGGCGTCGGCCCGGCTGAAGGCGTAGCGACGGAACTCGACGCCCGAGGGGCGCTTGACCAGGATATAGCCCTTGCGGTCATTGACCGCCTTGGCCAGCCGGTCGCGGACCATGGCCGTCAGGTGCACGGTCTCGCCGGGGCGATAGATGCCGCGATCAGCGTAGAGGAAGCCGTCGATGTCGCTGGCCACGGCCCGGCCGCCGTCCGATTCGGTGCGGCCCCCCACGCCCTGCTTGGACAGGTCGACCGGCGAGCGGTCCAGGTCCAGCACCGCCAGGTCGCCTTCGCCGCCGTAGGCCATGACCATCTTGGCATGCGACGCGCCCTCGCCGTCCATCAGGGCGCGGGGGAAGCGCACCCGGCCGTCGGCGTCGCTCTTGGCCTGCGCCAAGTCCTCGCCGTCCTTGGCCACCAGGGCCACGCGCACGCCCGACAGGGTCTTGGCGGTCTTCAGCGAGCGGACCACGACGTCGAGAGACTCGTCGCCATCATAGGCGATCAGCGCCATGTCGGTGAACATGATCCAGCGGCGGGCCTGGGCCGGAGCCGGCTCCTCGTCGCCTTCCGGCTTGCGGCCGCCCGAGGCGTCGCGCGCCTTGATCACATAGCCGCCAGCCTTCATTTCCTTCAGCACCGCGCCGAGCGGGAAGACGGTGGTCGCCTTCTGGCCAGCCGCGCTATCCACCTTGATGACGCCCTTCCAGACCTGGCGGCCCTCGTCGTCGGGGCTGTCGTCGCCATAGTCGCTGGCATAGTCGCCCTCGCCGGTCGGGTCGGGGGCGCTGATCGACTTGCGCACCAGGTTGCGGTCCGACACCCGCCAGACCTCGATGGCCAGCTTGGAGACGTTCATGGTCTCAAGCGCCACGCCGTCGGATTCCTCGCGCGGCAGGATCACGCCGTCGCCGGCGAAGCCCACATAGGGCGGCTTCTCCCCGAAGGTGAAGTCGACATCGGCATTGGCGCCCAGGGTCTCGCCGTTGCGGCCGGGCAGGCCCTTGAGCAGGGTGACGCGATGGTCGGCGAACCCGACGCCGCCGACGCAGATCTCGTCATCCTTTACCCGCACGGCCGGCTGGTGGCCGATATCGGGCGAGAGCAGCACGAAGTCGGCATAGGGCTTGGACGGGTCGAGCGCCTTGCTCATCCGGATACAGGCCATCGGCGCGGCGCCGGAGCTGTCGATGCGGCTCTGCCAGACGGCGAAGCTCTCGGGCTTGGGAACGCCGCGACGCGGGGCGTTGGCGGAGCGGGGCTTGCCAAACAGCGACCAGGCCTGAGCCTTGGGCGCGGTGGCCGTCGCGGCCGACTTGCCACCGAACCAGCCGAGATCGGAGACCTTTCCCACGGCGAAGCCGCCGCCGAAGCCCACGACCAGGGCGCCCAGCGCCACGGCCGCCAGGGGCGACTTCAGGCTTGGCGGAATCTTGCTCTTGAACTGGGCCCAACGGGCGGCGATGGCTTCGCGTCCGCTCACCGGCGGCGTCTCGTCCGTCGACATCCCGTAGTCCCCCAACTCGCGCGTATTGGGGTGGACTTGAACCTAAGCCGGGGAAGGGGTCAACGGATCAGCGAGCACTTTCCCTCGCCCCTTGCGGGAGAGGGTGGCCTCGCGGAGCGAGGTCGGGTGAGGGGTCGATGAAAGAGTCGGCTGCCTGCTGCGGAAAGCTGCGCGCGACCCCTCATCCGTCGGCCTTCGGCCGCCACCTTCTCCTCAGGGGGAGAAGGATTTTAAGCGTCGAACGCGACCTGAGCGGTGGAAAGGTCGTAGCAAGCCGAGACGATCTTGAGACGACCCTCGGCCAGCTTGGCCGCCAGCACCCCGTCGGCGACCTTTAGGCGGGCGGCGGTGTCGCGGACATTCTGGCGAATGGCGGCGTCCTGCAGGTCGGCTGGGTGGCGCTCCTGGGCCTCCAGCACCGCCGGCAAGATCGGCAGCACCATGTTCAGCAGCGCACCATGCAGGTCGATATGTTTGGTGGCCACATCGACCGCCGCCCCGACCGCGCCGCACTTGGTGTGACCCAGCACGACCACCAGCGGCGCGCCCAGATGCTCGACGGCGTAGACGATCGAGCCCAGGCCCTCCTGGCCCACTGTCGATCCAGCCACACGGACCACGAACAGTTCGCCCAGATTGCAGTCGAAGATCAGTTCGGGGCCGACGCGGCTGTCGCTGCAGCCGACGATCACCGCGAACGGCTTCTGGCCAGCCGCCATCTCGGCGATCCGGGCCGCGCCCGGCAGGGCGATACTGGCCCCGCCCCGCGAGAAGATGGCGTTGCCCTGCTTGAGCCGGCCGAGGGCCTCGTCGGGACTGACCCGTGGCGGCTCGACATGCACGGCCTCGACCGGCTCGGCGCCCTCGAGCGGCTTGACCTCGGCCAACACCTTATCGAGCGCGGCCTTGTCGGAGGGGTGAGACTTCAGCGCCCGGCGCGTGCGGCGGCCCTTGCGGGTCAGCACCGACGGCGTGTCGCCCTCGGCCCAGGCCAAGACGGGCACGGCCAGGCCGGACGCCAAAGCCCCTAGCAGGAGTCGTCTCGAAACCATCTCATCCCCCGACAAGAACCGCGATTGGTGGAGACCAGTCCTGGCAGGGGAAGGTTAACCCCGCCGCAACGAAAGGTTGGTTTCAAAGCGGCAATTCGACACGTTTGACCACTGTGCGCATGGCGATCGACGAGCTGACCCGAACCACGCCGGGGATGCGCGTCAGCTCTCGCGCGTGCACTCGCTCCAGGTCATCGACATCGGCCACCACCAGCCTTAGCAAATAGTCCGAGCCGCCAGTCATCAGGTAGCACTCGGCCACCTCGCGCACGTGGGACACCGCCTTCTCGAAGGCGCTGAGCGTCGTCTCGGCCTGGGACGACAGGGTGACGGTGACGAAGACGCTGAGCGGCAGGCCCACCGCCCGCTCGTCGATCACCGCCGCGTAACGACCGATCACCCCGCCCTCCTCCAGTGCCCGCACGCGACGCAGACAGGCGGATTCGGAAAGATTCACCGCCTCGGCCATTTCCACATAGCTGGCTCGGCCGCGACGCTGCAGCAGGGTCAGCAGCTTTCGATCGAAGGCGTCGAGGATGACCGCAGCTTTTTTCACCGTGAGGGCTCCGTGGCGCAGGATTCCTGCATACCATGGTTCTCGTCGCATGAAATGCCCCAGGAACCTGCGGGCGCACGGGCGTAAACCAGCGTCAAAAGCCCTTAGGAGGAGACTATCATGCGCGTTGGCGTGCCTTCCGAAATCAAGCCCGGCGAACATCGCGTCGGCCTCACCCCCACCGCCGTCCGGGAATATGTCGGTCACGGCCATTCGGTGCTCGTGCAGTCCGGCGCTGGCCTGGGCGCGGGCTATGCCGACGACGTCTATGTCAAGGCCGGCGCGACCATCGCGGCGGACGCCGATGCGGTGTTCGAAGGCGCGGAGCTGATCGTCAAGGTCAAGGAACCGCAGAAGATCGAGTGGGAGCGCCTGACGCCTCGCCACATCCTGTTCACCTACCTGCACCTGGCGCCCGACCCGGCCCAGACCGAAGGCCTGCTGACCAGCGGTTGCGCGGCCATCGCCTATGAGACCGTCACCGACGCCAAGGGCGGCCTGCCGCTGCTGGCCCCGATGTCGGAAGTGGCCGGCCGCATCGCCGTCTTCTCGGCGGCCGAGACCCTGCTCAAGCACAATGGCGGCATGGGCCTGCTGCTGTGCGGCGTCCCCGGCGTGCCCCCGGCCCGCGTGGTGGTGCTGGGCGGCGGCGTGGTCGGCTCCAACGCCGCCCGGATGGCCGCCGGCCTGGGCGCCGAGGTGGTGGTGCTGGAACGCTCTATCCCCCGCATGCGCGAGCTGGACGACCTGTACCAGGGCCGCATCCTCACCCGCTATTCGACCTTCGCCGCCGTCGAGGAGGAGATCCTCAAGGCCGACGTGATCATCGGCGCGGTGCTGACCGCCGGGGCCGCCGCCCCCAAGCTGGTGCGCCGCGAGCACCTCAAGCAGATGAAGCCCGGCTCGGTGCTGGTCGATGTGTCGATCGACCAGGGCGGCTGTTTCGAGACCAGTCACGCCACCACCCACGCCGACCCGACCTATATCGTCGACGGTGTGGTGCACTATTGCGTGGCCAACATGCCGGGCGCCGCGCCGCGCACGTCGTCCGAAGCTTTGGGCAACGCCACCTTGCCCTTCGGCCTGGCCCTGGCCGACCACGGCCTGAACGCGCTGAAGAGCAACATCCACCTGGCCAAGGGCCTCAACGTCCTGGCGGGAGAGCTGACCCACCCCGCCGTGGCGCAGGCGCTGGGCAAGCCGTCGGTGGATCCTTATGGGGCCTGGACCTAGACGACGCGACGCGATTTGGGGACATGCGCATGCGCATGTCCCCGTCAGCAGTCGTAGGCGCTCGGCCCCCAAAGGACAAAGCCTCATGAATTCAGGACTCTAAACTTTCTCGGTCTTTTTGACGCTCACCCCTTTTGGGCGCCCCCATAATGCTCTCACCCCATCGCACGGGGAGGGACGTCGGCCGGCGACCTGACGGGCGGTGGGCAGTGGTCGAGCGGGTAGGCTTGGCCGCCGTGTCTTCTTCGGAAGACGCCCCAGGTCGGTTCGGAGCAGGCTCCACTTGGTCGCGACGAAGCCCCGGCGCCCAAGGCAGGCGGACAAGCCGACAGGTGCGGGCTGAAATCGCCCGCACGGTCCGGAGGGTAGCCAAC
>JACMOF010000135.1 GCA_014378155.1 Caulobacter sp.
CGCCGGCGCAGCCGAACGCCAGCCGCGCGGGCAGGCGCGCTTCATGGAAGGCCATGGATGGCTCCTGTGTCTGAGGATTTTGGGAGGCCGGGTTAAACCCGCGTCATGACTTGCAATTCACTTCAACCGCGAGCGGGGCGGCCGTAAATTCTCCCCAAGCTGGGAGCTGAATGACATGGACTGGAAATCGCTTTTCTTCACCGCCGAGGGCCGTATCGGCCGCCAGACGTTCTGGATCGGCTGGTTGATGCTGCTGGGCGCGCACATGGTCGCGGGCTGGATTCCGCTGATCGGCTGGGCCATCGGCCTGGCGGCCAGTTTCGCCGGCGTCTGTATCTACACCAAGCGCCTGCACGACATGGGCCGCACCGGCTGGTGGCAATTGCTGCCGATCCTGCTGGGTCCCGTGCTGGTGGTCGGCTCGGCCATCTCGATCGGTTTCGGCGCCATCGCCGCCGAGATGATGAACGGTGACGCGGGCCTGTTGGCCCTGGCCGGGGTCGGCGGCCTGTTCGTCAGCCTCGCCATCGCCTTGGTGGTGCTGGTCGGCTTCACCCTCTGGGTGGGAACCGCCGAAGGCCAGCGGGACGAGAACCGCTACGGCGAACCGTCGCTGACGCCGGTGCTGGTGTAACAATAAGCCGCTCATCCCGGCGTTCGCCGGGATGAGCGGTGAAAATAATCCCTATAGCCGCCGCGCGCCCAGGCTGACCGCCCGGGCCAGGGCCTGGGCCAGTTGAGCGTCCGAGCGGGCCAGGCCAGCGACGTCGCCGCCCTGGACATTGACCGTCACATTCACCCCGCCTCCGCCCACCGGCTCGATCGCGCCGCCGGTCGCGGGACGAAACAGTTCGGGGCCGCGCTCGCCGACCAGATAGGCGCCGCCGGCGCTCACGGTCCCGCCGTCGGCCCTCGCTCCAGAAAATATGGAGCCGACGGCGCTGGCCAGGGCCGCCGCCAGGCCGCTCCCCTGTCCGCCGCCTGCCCCGGCCGAGACCGCCTGCAGCACCGCTTGCGCGAGCTCGGCCAGGCTGATCTTGCCGTCGGCGGCGGCGTGGGCCAGCGAGCGGACCAAGCCCGTGCCGGCCTTGGCGAAGGCCTCGTCTATGCTCCGCGCCGCCTGCTCGGCCGGGGCCTTCAGGGCGGCGAGGGCGGCGGCGGCCTCGGTGGCGCGGGCGGGGATGGAGTCGAGGCCATCAAGGTCGAACTCGCTCATCGGGTCTCCTCGTCGGGAAAGCGGGTCAGCAGGGCGTCAAGCGCGCCCCGCGTCAGGACCAGCGCGGCCGGCGCTTCGGTCAGGGCCCGCCATTCGGGCAGCGACAACCGCCAGAAGGCCTCGGGGGCGATGGCCAGGCGCAGGGTCGCCAGCCGAAGAGCGTCGGCCCAGCGCGGGCTCACGCGCAGGCCGCCAGGGCGGCGGCCACGGCGGCGACCGCTTCGGGCAGGGTGACGGGCTGGGCCGTCAGCACATCCGGGTCCTCGCCGCCCCCCTCGAGCAGGGCGGCCAGCACGGCGGTCAGCTCGGTGGCCGACATCCGGCCGAACCGGTCGGGCAGCTGGCTCCAGTCGTCGAGTTGCAGGGCGGCCTCGATGCGCGCCAGGGCGCCCAGGGTCAGGCACAGGCGGCGCGGGGTCCCGGCCAGGGGCACGGAGACTTCGCCGCGAGTGGGGTTGGGGGTGGGCATGGAAGTCCTTTCACTGGCGCACTTGCGGGTCCTAGATCGCCGTGAACGTCACCGCGCCGGCCGAGGCCAGCGACAACGCGAAGGCCGCCTCGCCGTCGTGTTCGCCGGCATATTCCAGGGCCGCGACCAGGAACGGCCCCTCCAACTGGATGAAGTCGGGGATCACCAGCCGCCAGACCCGGGCGGTCTGGGCGAAGAAGCTGTCGCGCACCATCGCGCCGGAAGCCGCGTCGCGGAACACCCCCGCGCCGGAGACGGCGACCGAGCGCACGCCGGCCCCGGCCAGCAGCTCGCGCCAGCGGCCGGTGCTGTCGCCGTCGGTGGCGTCGATGGTCTTGGCGTTGAGGCTGATGGTGCGAGCCCGCAGGCCCGCCACGGTGGTGAAGACCGGCGTCGGCGCGCCGTCGCTGATCTTCAGCAGGATGTCTTTGCCGGCTTGGGCGGCCATGATAAATCTCCGGTTTTCGAGGATTGCGGCGAACACTTGCCCCCTATGGGGGCGGACAGACCGCGAAGCGGTCAGGTGGGGGCAAGTCTGGATCAGGAGCCTTCCGTCACCGCCCGCACCCGCAGCACCCCGAGCGACAGCTCGCGGTCGGCGGCGCGGAAGACGTCGGCATAGGTCACGCGCAGGGTGACCAGCCGCCGGGCCTCGACGGCCGGGGCGGCGTTGTGCAGGGCGGCGCGAACGGCGGCGGTCAGGGCGCGGGCCTCCTCCGGTCCGCCAAACCGCGAGGCGGCGGTTACGGTGACCAAGTGCTCCAGCGCGTCGGCGTCGGGTCCCGCCGGCCGGCTTTCCTGGCGGCCGACCAGCACGCAGGGATAGGTCGGGCTGCGCGGCGGATCGACATAGATGCGCTGCCCAACCAGGACAGTGACCGCCGGGGCGGCCTTCAGCGTGGCGACCAGGGCGGCGGCCAGGGCCCCGTCAGGACCCAAATTTCCGGGGCCGCTCACAGCCGCGCCGTCCGGTAGGGGGCCAGCCACGGCTCGACGAGACCCAGCGGCGGCTCGGCGCTTGTCTCGGAAGATTGGGCCCGGTGCTCATAGGCGTGGGAGACCAGGGTCAGGATCGCCAGCCGCAGGGGCGCGGGGCTGGCGGGGGCCAGGACCAGGCCCGTGGCGGCGGCGACGCGCGCCTCGGCCGCGTCGATCAGCAGGGTGACCAGGGCGTCCTCCGTGGCGTCAGCCACGCGCAGGAACCCCTTGGCCTCGGCCAGGGTGGTGGAGAGGGGCATGTTGGGATTCCTAAAGGAAGGGACTCCCCCCTCCGGTCCTTCGGACCACCTCCCCCACGGGGGGAGGAGCTTGGTCGCGAAGTCCTCCCCCTGTGGGGGAGGTGTCAGCGAAGCCGACGGAGGGGGGAGTGTTAGGGCCTACGAAACGGCGAACTTCAGCAGCTTGATGGCGTCGAAGTTCTGGATGCCGCCGCCGACCCGCTTGGTGGTGTAGAACAGCACGTGGGGCTTGGCCGAATAGGGGTCGCGCAGCACCCGCACCCCGGCCCGGTCGGTGATCAGATAGCCCTTCTCGAAGTCGCCGAACGCCAGGGCCAAGGTGTTGGCGCCAACGTCGGGCATGGCCTCGATCTCGGTGACCGGATAGCCGAGCAAGGAGGCCGACTGCCCCGGCTGCAGGGCCGCGTTCCAGATGTAGTTGCCTTGGGCGTCCTTGAACTTGCGCACGGCGCTGACCGTGCGGCGGTTCATCACGAAGCGGCCGTTCTGGCGGTACTGGGTCTTGGCCGCATAGATCAGGTCGATCAGCTTGTCGGTCGGGTTCGTGGCCGGCCAGGCGCCCGCCAC
>JACMOF010000136.1 GCA_014378155.1 Caulobacter sp.
CAATCTCTGCTTCAAGAAGCTTGAGGCCTGGGCGCGCACGCCCCGCGACATCCTCGGGGAGATCCTCGTCAGGAAAATCCACGGCGGCCTCCAACATGGCCAGCGTCTGGACGAGGAGTTCCCGCCACGTCTCATAGCGCTCGCTCAACGCGCCACCCAGTTGCCCAAGCGCCTGACGGCGCTGCGCCTCGGTCTCGGCGTCAATGAGGTCGGCCACGCCCTCGGCCTGGGTCAGGTCCAGCTTGCCATTCTCGAAAGCGCGGCGCGTGAACTCGCCCGGCTCCGCCAGTCGCAGGCCTTCGGCGCATAAGGCCTGCAGCACAGCCTCGACCACGGCGCGGCCGCCATGCACGTGAAACTCGGCGGCGTCCTCACCGGTATAGCTCGCAGGGCCCTCGAACCACAGAACCAAAGCGTCATCGAGGGCGACGCCAGCATGGCTCAGCTGTCGTAGCGCCGCCCGACGCGGCCTGGGCAGGGCTCCCGCCAGGGCGCGGACGGCGCCGCCGGAACGCGGGCCCGACACCCGAATGACGGCCACCGCCGCCTTCCCCGCGCCGGTGGCCGGCGCGTAGATCGTGTCGTTCATTCGCGCTTGCCGCCCATGCCCCCGACCGCGGCGCCGGCCGCCGCCGTCATCAGCTTGCGGAACTGGTCCTGGGCGCCGCTACCGAACGCCATCCAGTTCTTCATCAGCTCTTCGGGCGCCAGCATGGCCATGTTCGCATCCATGCGGCTCTGCATCTCCTTGACCATATGGTCATTCAGCGCCGTCACGTCGGGAAGGCCGAGAAAGGCTCGCGCCTCGACAGCCGTGCAATCGATCTCGATAGTCATCTTCATGGTTGGTTCCCTTCGGGTAGGGCACGACATTGTTATGCGTCAGGCGCGTCGGACCACGTTAGAGCGCTTCGGTCGAAAGTCCCATCGACGCCTTGCGGATACGGAGAGCCCCCATGAGTGAGACCCTCACGATCGACACCCCGGACGGCGCCTTCTCGGCCTATGTGGCGCGCCCTTCGGTCGAGCCGGCGCCGGCGATCGTCGTCATCCAGGAAATCTTCGGTGTCAACAAGGTCATGCGCGATGTCTGCGACAACCTCGCGGCCCAGGGTTTCGTGGCCATCTGCCCTGATCTTTTCTGGCGCATCGAGCCGGGTATCGACATCACCGACCAGAGCGAAGCCGAATGGAAGCGGGCCTTCGAGCTCTATAACGCTTTCGACGTCGAGGCCGGCGTCTCCGACATCGCCGCGACCATCGCCGCCGCCCGCGCCTTGCCCGCCGTCAATGGCAAGGTCGGAGCGGTCGGCTACTGCCTGGGCGGGCTGCTGGCCTTCCTGACTGCGGCCCGCACCGACAGCGACGCCACCGTCGCCTATTACGGTGTCGGGATCGAGAAACATGTCGGCGAGGCTGACAAACTGGCCCGTCCGCTGCTGATGCACATCGCCGAGGAAGACCAATTCGTGCCGAAGGAAGCGCAGAAGGTGATCCTGGGCGCGCTGAAGGACCATCTGCAGATCGAGGTTCAAACCTATCCCGGTTGCGATCACGCCTTTGCCCGGGTGGGCGGCGAGCACTACGACGCGAGCGCCGCGGGTAGGGCCAATGCGCGCACCCTGTCCTTCTTCAAGTCCAAGCTGGGCTGACCGTCATGCTGGCCATACAAGCCGCCCGCGCCGGCGGTCCCGAGGTGCTTGAGCGCGTCGATCTCCCGGTCCCTTCGCCTGGGCCTGGCCAGATCCTGGTCCGGCACCAGGCGGTGGGGCTGAACTTCATCGACACCTATCACCGCAGCGGCCTCTATCCGATGAAGATGCCGGCTGTGCTGGGTCTTGAGGCGGCGGGGATCGTCGAGGCAGTTGGAGACGGCGTTACCCGGTTCGTCGTCGGCGACCGCGTCGCCTATAACGGCACGCTCGGCGCCTATGCAGAGGCCGCCGTGGTTCCCGCCAACCGAGCGGTAAAGGTCCCGGACACGGTCAGCCTCGAAACGGCGGCGGCGGTACTGCTGAAGGGTATGACCGCCGAGTTCCTGGTTCGGCGCTGCCACAGGATCGAAGCGGGTCAGACCGCGCTGATCCATGCCGCCGCCGGCGGCGTCGGGTCGATCCTGGTCCAGTGGGCCAAGGCGCTGGGCGCGACGGTCATCGCGACGGTTGGGTCCGAGACCAAGGCCGCCCTCGCCCGTGATCACGGTGCCGACCATGTGATCCTGTACGGCCAGGAGGACGTCTCGGCCAGGGTCGCCGAGATCACCGGCGGCCAGGGTGTAGCCATCGTCTATGACGGCGTCGGCAAGGACACCTTCGAGGCCAGCCTCAAGAGCCTAGGTCGACGCGGCGTTCTGGCCACTTTCGGCAATGCTTCCGGGCCAGCGCCGGCGATCACCCCGCTGGAGCTGGCGGGCAAGTCGCTGTTCCTGACCCGGCCCAGGCTGTTCGACTATATCGTAACGACCGAAGAGCTCGACGAAAGCGCTGCGGCCCTGTTCGCCGTGCTGGCGTCGGGCGAGGTGAAGATCGAGGTCGGCCAGAGCTTCCCACTCGCCGAGGCCCGGGCCGCGCACGAATCTTTGGAAGGTCGACGGACGACGGGCGCGACCTTGCTGATCCCGTGACCGGCGCGCGTCAGAACGCACGGACGAAGATTGAAAAAGGGCGACGGGACCAATCCCGCCGCCCCTGATGTTTCACGTGCGACAATGGGTTCTAGGTATTCATCGACTGGAAGAAATCGCCGTTGGTCTTCGACTGGCGCATCTTCTCGAGCAGGAACTCGATGGCGTCCGAAGCGCCCATCGGGTTGAGGATACGGCGTAGCACATAGGTCTTCTGCAGCTGGTCGCGCGGGGTGATCAGCTCTTCCTTGCGGGTGCCGGACTTCAGCACATCGATGGCCGGGAAGATGCGCTTGTCAGCGACCTTGCGGTCCAGGATGATTTCCGAGTTACCGGTGCCCTTGAACTCTTCGAAGATCACTTCGTCCATACGGCTACCGGTGTCGATCAGGGCGGTGGCGATGATGGACAGCGAGCCGCCCTCCTCCACATTCCGCGCCGCGCCAAAGAAGCGCTTGGGACGCTGCAGGGCGTTGGCGTCGACGCCGCCGGTCAGCACCTTGCCCGACGACGGGACGGTGGTGTTGTAGGCCCGGCCCAGACGGGTGACCGAGTCCAGCAGGATGACGACGTCACGCTTGTGCTCGACCAGGCGCTTGGCCTTCTCGATGACCATCTCGGCCACCTGAACGTGGCGGGTCGCCGGCTCGTCGAAAGTCGAGGCGATGACCTCGCCCTTCACCGTCCGCTGCATGTCGGTGACTTCTTCCGGGCGCTCGTCGATCAGCAGGACAATCAGGTAGATTTCCGGATGGTTGGTTTCGATCGACTTGGCGATGTTCTGCAACATCACCGTCTTGCCGACGCGCGGCGGGGCCACGATCAGGCAGCGTTGCCCCTTGCCCAGCGGCGCCACGATGTCGATGATCCGGCCCGAACGATCCTTGATGGTCGGATCGGGCAGTTCCATGTTGAGTCGCTCTTCGGGATAGAGCGGCGTCAGGTTGTCGAAGTGGATCTTGTGCTTGACGTTGTCGGGGCTCTCGAAATTGATCAGCGTCACGCCGGTCAGGGCGAAGTAGCGCTCGCCTTCGCGCGGCGCGCGGATGGCGCCGTCGATGGTGTCGCCGGTCCGCAGGCCGAACTTGCGGATCTGCGAGGGCGACACATAGATATCGTCTGGACCAGGAAGATAATTAGCTTCCGGTGAACGCAAGAAGCCAAACCCGTCCTGCAGGACTTCCATGGTGCCCGAGCCCGAGATTTCCACGCCTTCCTCGGCGAGGGTCTTGAGGATCGCGAACATCATGTCCTGCTTGCGCATGGAGTTGGCGTTCTCGACCTCGAAGGTCTCGGCGAAGGCCAGCAGGTCGGCTGGGGATTTCTCCTTCAGTTCCTGCAGGGACATGGTCTTCAGGCCCATCGCCGCAACAGTGGCGCCCACTTCGGATTCTTCGTCGCCGCCGGCGTCATCGCCCTGCGGATCGACCGAGGCGGCCAGGGTCGTCGTATCGACGATCGGCTCTTCAGCCTCGTTGGCGCTGTCGTTCTGGTTTTCGGTCTGGTCGGTCATGGTGACACTCAACGTCGCGCGGCCCGCGAAACCGCGAGCCGTGCCTTGGTTCTGATGGTCTCGTCGCGAGGGGCGGCGAGGGGTCGCGCCATGACGACGGCGCGTATCGGATCTGGGGAACGAACTTTGGAGCCAGGCTCCAGGGGCGCATCAGGACGAGCGCCAGCCCGTAAAGGTCAGGATCGCGAAGCCGGGGCGCCGCGCCTTTTGGATGGGAACCACAGCAGGACCGCCGGGTCAAGCGGAGCCGCGGGCGTCAGTGGCTCAGGAACTTCGTCGTCACCGACAGCACGATGACGATCGCCGCCAGAAACGGCAGTTCATTGGTCATCCGCCAGAACTTCTCCGAACGGGTGTTGGTCCCATCCGCGAAGCGCTTGCGGGATTTCGACATGAAGCCGTGCCAGGCGAACAGGAAGATCAGGGCGGCGATCTTGGTCAGGGCCCAGGGC
>JACMOF010000137.1 GCA_014378155.1 Caulobacter sp.
GAGGTTTCCAGCGCATGATATCCAAATGGGTGTCCAGGCGCGCCGTCGGTTCGTGCTCGTCGCGCATCTCGCCGTAGCAGGACAGCGTCAACCCCCGCAGGCGGAGCGCGGTCTTCAGGGTCGGATGGGCGTTGTTCCAAGGCGGCACGAACAGGCTGGCCCTGACGCCCGCGCGACGGAACACCTCGATCGCTTCGCCGAGCTCCTGGATGACGTCGGTCAGCAGGTCGAGTTCGTTGACCTCGCCCGAGGGCTGGCCAGGCGGAGCCCTGTTCTCGTGGCGGAACCCGTGGATGGCGAGTTCGACGCACGGCGTCTCGCGACAGGTCTTCGACAGGGCAGGTATGTCGCCGTCCGGCACTGCGGCCAAGGTGATGGGTGCATCGAAGCGGCGCGACAGGGCGAGTAGCCGGTCAAGGGCCGGGCCTGGCCAGCGGGCATCGTCATCCCGCCACCAGACCAACGGTCCATGGCCGCCAGCTTTCCAGCGGGCGAGCTCGGGACCGAGGATGGCCGCGATCAGAAGGCGATTTGGCAACATGGCGAAAGCCTAGGCCGAATGACCCAGTCTGGCGTCCTCGCTAGCGAGGCTTACCAGGGTTGAATGGCCCAATCGCACCGTGGTGAGGTCCTGGGCGTTCAAGAAGCGGATTTCGCGGGCCTTCAGGTTGGACAATAAGGGGTAGAGCGCCGCCATGACGGCGATCAGGAAGCCCAGATCGCCCTCCTTGTAACCCTTGCGCGAAACGTAGCATTTGTAGAAGCGGCGCACGCCACGGAACAGGTCGTCCCACAGGCTCTTGATCTTGCCGCTTTCCGCCAGATCCTGGCCGCGCAGCGCCGTGTAGCGATTGAGACGCTGGATCATGTCGGCGATATCATCATCGACCTTGTGCAGGATGGCGTTGCTCAAGCGCCCGCCGTAGACGCCCGTAAAAATGGTGCCGGGATGGACCCGCTCGCTCTTCCAGCTCTTCACGCCCTTGCGGAACAGTCGCGCTACCGACGAGGCGCCGAACGAGCCGCCCCAACCGTGCCGCACCAGTTGCTCGCCGACGAAATTGTCGACCGGGACTTGGTACCAATCGCCGGCGTCCGGACGGGCGACGGTCTCGCGGATCTCCTGGGCCAGCGCCGGCGGCACGGCCTCGTCGGCGTCCAACTCAACGATCCAGTCTCCCCGGCAAGCGGCTACGCCGGCTTCCTTGCGAAGGCCCTCGACGGGGAAGATGCCGGAGACGACCCGCGCGCCCATGCGGCGCGCGATGGCCTCGGTGCGGTCGGTGCAGCGATCGGCCACCACGACAATTTCATCGCAGAACGCCAGACGCGCCAGGCATTGCGCGATACGCGCTTCTTCATTGTGGGCGCAAACGAGCCCCGACAGCACAGGCATTGATCTTCCCCGACCTTGGGGATCGCGGTTCCTGTCGCAATCCCGTCATGGGGTAGACGCCGCCACGGCGGGGGAACCTCATAAGAACCATCGCGTTTGCGCGCGAGGAGCTGTCGAGATATGCCCAGGTCGAAGCCTCGCCTCTAAAACGCGCGTGAAATATCCAGGCTCCACGTGCGGGGCCGCAGTGGGGTGACCTGTCGGACCTGCCCAAAGCTGAACGGATTGCCATAGGCGAAGGTGTCGCTCGAGGCGTTGGCCGGATTGGTGACCGCCAGGGTCACACCCCAATCGGCCATCGCCATTTCCGCCGACAGTCGGCCCGTCATGTAGCCCCCCATCGACGGGGAAAGTCGGCGATCGAAGGTCAATCGCGATTGGCCGACATACTCCATCTCGGCGGTCATGATGAGCCGTAGATCGGCCGACAGACTCTGCTGGTAGCGCGCCAGTCCGCCCGCCGAGACGTCGGGGACGCCGGGCAATTCGCTCTGCGCGGCCGAAGCGAAATTGCGGTCCACCTTGCTCAGGCGTGGCCGGTTGAACAAGGCGTTCACCTCGATGGTCAGGCCTGGTCGCGGGCGGACCGTACCCTCGATCTCCAGGCCGGTGTTGCGACCGTCACCGACATTGGCGGTGTAGGAGAGTCCGGAGGGGCTCAGGTACTGGTCGGTCTGGATGTCGGTCCAGACATCGTGGAACAATGCCGCGCGCAGGACCACGCGGCCTGCCAACGGGCTGACGCTGGCGCCGACTTCATAGTTGCGCAGGTGGTCCGGCTTGAACGAGCCTCGGAGCGCCGAGGGCGCGGCAAGGCCGCCAGAGTTGAAACCGCCTGACCTGTATCCCTCCGAGGTCAGCACATAAACCATTGCCTGCTTTCCAAGGGTCCTTTGCAGGGAGAACTTGGGTGAAATGCCGCTGAAGCGAGCCTTGCGATCGAGCTTGCGTGTGAGGGCGGGGGGAGCCTTGACCGCCGAAGTGGTGTGAACTTCCGTCTGAAAGACGCGACCGCCCAGGCTGACGGTCCAACCGCCGCCCAACAGGTAGAACGCTTCCCCGTAAGCCGCCAACTCGCGGCGCCGGTCGCGGCGGGCCTCCAGATAGATCAGCCGCGACGGGTTGAACGTGGTGCGCGCCCGGAGTTCGCCGTCGCTATCTTCCAAGCTTGCTAGCCCATAGAGGCCTATCAACCAGCGGAACCGATCATTGTCGGGCGATGACAGGACAGCGTCCTCGACCAGCAGCCGGACTTTGCTTGCCTCGTCGAACAGGCCGATGTCCACGCCCCCCGCGCCGGCGCCGTTCAGCGCCGCCGTGGCGTCGAACCGGCTAGCGAACCGGTGGCGGACATAGCCTGTCGAAGACTCGAACCGTCCCCAGTCGCCGGAACCGGCGACCGTCACCGCGCCTTGCAGAAGAACGTTGTCATGGGTTTCACGCACCTGATTGGCGCGCTTTTGTCCGCCGAGGCTGGGCGTCGTATACTGGCTATCGGTGGCGTGCAGATCCTGGTGCGCGCCGGACACCATTACGGTCCAGTTGTCGTCGAGCCGAACCGATAGCGCCGCACGCCCCCCGCTTCGGGTCGTCCGATCGACGTTGGATAGGCGCAGATTGACGTCATCGACATAACCGCCTTCCGCATCGCTATAGAGCGCCAGTCGCAGCGCCGCTCGATCGTTGACGACCGGCAGGTTGACCACCCCCTCCAGGCGGCTGCTGGGCGAGCCCGACTCGGTGAGCGCTCCGCCCACGAGCACCGAGCCGGACCATTCGTCCAGCACGGGCTTGCGTGACACGATCCGATAGACGCCGCTGAGCGATCCACCGCCGTACAACGCGCCCTGCGGCCCGCGCAGGATTTCCACCCGTTCGATGTCGATCAGACGCAGGTCGGGGTCCGGCGCGTTGTAGGTCAGAGGAATGTTGTCGAGATAGGTGCCGACCGTCTGCTGTGTGCGCCCGGTGAAGGCGCCGTCCGACAGTCCGCGTAGCATGATCTTGTTGCGGGCCGCGCCGAGGTTGGTGGTGATGAAGCCGGCCGTCTGCTGCGAGATGCCGCGAGTGTCGACCGCGCCCGTGTCGTTGAGCTGGCCCGCGCCAATCACGCTGACGCCCCCCGCCGCCGATCCCAGGCGGGTCGGCCGTTTGGTGGCGGTGACGACTACGCCTTCAAGCGGGGAAACCGGCTCCACCACGGTGGTGACCGACGACGCGCGCGCCGTCGGTCCGCCGCGCAGGATGCTGACCGTGGCGTCGTCGAGGATCTCAAACCGGCATGGCGCGCCTGCGGTGATCGCATCCAGGGCTTGCCGCAGGCTCATGGCGCCGACGACGGCAGGACTGCGTCCAGGACAGGACGACGCCCCGCCCAAGGTCACCCGGGCCTGGACGCCCAGGTCGATCAGCGCTTCCGAACGCGCCTTGGCGGGGATCGCGATGGCGTATCGCGCCTGCGCCGCACGGGCCGCATCGGCCGAGGCCCACGTCAAGGCCAATGCGAGGGGGAAAATTAAGCTGGAGGCCAGCGCGCGCGCGGCGAGGCTCGCCCTCGGAGGACCGAGGTCGCTAAATCTGCGTCGAAACGGAATATCCGCTTTCGAGGTCATCGCGCTCCAGCTCTAGACCCCTAGAGCCCAAGCTTCGCGCTTCGAACGATTCCGTTCCCGTCAGCAAGGCCTAGCGCGCCCGGATCACGATAGCGTCTTTGGTCGTCGTCGTTCGGACGGGAAGCAGATGTGACAGTCGACCCACCATCGCATCCTGCTCATCGACGATCAACACACCGGAAAGTCGCATATCCGCCGCCTTCGCGTCAGCCAGCTTCACCGGACGAGGGAAAAGACGGTTCAGATCGCCGACAACCTGCGACAAGGGCTGGTCCCGATAGATCAGTCGGCCCTGGCGCCACCCGGAGACCTCTTCGATCGCCACGGTCGCGAGGCGGGCGTCCGCCTGGCCCTCGGCGTGCGAAAGCCCCTGCCCCGGACGCAGCCGGAAGGGGTTCGCGTCGGCGGGACGCACCTCGACCTCGCCGCGCTGGACGGCCACGGCGACCTGGCCGTCGCGATGACGGACGTCGAACGCCGTGCCCACCACACGCACCTGGGTGTCGCCCGCTTCGATCAGGAACGGACGCTTGGGGTCCTTTGCGACGTCGAAGAACGCCTGGGCGTCACCCAGGGCGACGTGGCGGGTCTTGCGTTCGAACCGCACGGTCAGGCTTGAGGCGGCGTTCAGCTCGATCCGGGTGCCGTCGTCCAGCGCAATGGTCTTCCGCTCGCCAACGCCCGTGGAATAGGTGGTTTCTTGGCCGCCCATCACACCGCTGGCTGGAACCAGCACGGCGCCGGCGACCAAGGCCGCCGCGATCGCGGCGCCGGCCGACCAAGCCCAGGCGCGATGGCTTTGGCGCAGCGGCACAACATTGTCGGTCGCAGGGGCGGCGGCCGGCGCGTGCTCGGCCAGGCGAGCGTCGAGGTCCAGGCGCTGATCGAAGGCCTGGGCGGCGTCATAGGCTTCGGCATGGACCAGCGACGCCGTCAGCCAGGCGTCGAACGCATGCCAATCGCTTTCGGTGGCGGCTTCCCCCTGTAGGCGGACAAGCCAACCGATCGCGGTTTCGATATCTGCCTGAGACCGCGTCATCGTGCTCCGCCCCGGCGCCGTGTGGCGCCCTGTGGGTAAGACGCCACCGAAGGCCCGGAACCTCCGAATCTTGTTTCCGTGCGGTTAGAGTCCCTCATGGCAGTTTCGCTATCAGCGCCTTGAGGGCGGCGCTTACATGTTTCTCGATCGAGCTACGGCTGACACCCATCTGCGCGGCGGTCTCGGCGTGACTCAGGCCTTGCAGCTTGTGCAGGGTGAAGGCCCGCGCGATGGGAGCCGGCAGGGTTTCCAGCGTGGCCATCATCACCTTCAGCCGCTGGCGACTGGTCACCACGTCCTCGGCCGAGGGCGCATCGATCGTCTGCTGGTCGCCCAAGGTGGTGACCTGCAGACTGCGCCAGCCTTCATCGCGCGCTCCGGCTCGCGCCTGACTGCGCAGACGATCGAGCATCAGATTGTTGGCCATGCGAAACAGCAGCGCGGAGCCGTCGCCTTCGACCTCCAAGTCGCCCAGGGCCTGAACCTTGAGAAACAGGTCCTGGATCAGGTCCTCGGCCTCTGCGACCGACCGCAGGCGGGCGGCGAACACGCGCGCCAGATTGGCCCGCTTCTCGCCGTACAGCCGCATCATCGGCGTGATCGATCGCGGCACGGCGGACAGAAGAGAGCTCCGGAACGGGATCGGCGACAATCCGATCGTGGCGAACGGCCAGCCTAGGCCGTCAAGGATCGACGGTCCAGTGTCCCCCAGTTGCGATTGACTCGCAACTATGGGGGCCGTAACTATTGCGGACGGTTTTGAATTTGTCGCGGGACCGTTTGGAGGCCTGATGTCCCTTTCGCCCACCACATCTCGCGAAATACTCGCTCCGGCCGTCGGGGAGAGGCTGCTGCTCGGGGCTATCCGCGATTGGGCTGGCGCGCGCTCGACCGACTCACGCCCCAATCGCCGCGTGGCTCAGGCCCTGGCTTGCCAGTCGTCAGACCGTGTCGCCGGCCTGTTCATCGCCTGGATGCAAACCGTGGAAGCCGCGTTGCGCAGACCGATCCAGATCCGCTGCCCAGTCTGCGGTGGGATTTTGACTGACGAGCAACGGCGGATCGTCTCCTGCGGTCTGGCTGGAACCGCCAGCGCGTTGGGCGAGGAACTCCTCAAGCCCCTGCTCACCGACGGACGGTCGGTCATGGTCCTGGCGCGGGCCCTGAACGCCGCGCTTCGCGCCGAGGGATATCCCCTGCCCGTCAGGCTGCAGAACAGGCCAGCCGAGCATCAGGTTTCCTGCCCCACTGTCCATTAAGCGCGGAAGTTTCGCCAGACGAGTTCGGCAAACCGCACGCAAACGGCGTTCTTATTCAACTGCGAGTATGATGTTGGCGGGTTCGATGATCGCCACGACTCGCGCGCCAACCGAGGGTGTGGTGCCGTTCAGTGGCACGGTCGCGACCAGGGTCTTGCCGGTGGCCAGGGACAGGCGAATCTCGCTGGCGCTGGCGCCGTCTTCGCGGTCGGCGACGAGCCCCGACAATCGATTGCCGTCCGCGCTCGAGGCGGGCTCGGCCAGCACCACGAAGCTGGACTTGATCAAGGCCACGGCCGGCTTGCCGACCCTCAGGCCCAACTCGTCCAGGCTTCGCCGTGTGATCACCGAGACGATCTCGACGCCGTCACCGAGCGAGAGGGTCACACGGGCCGTCACCGCGCCGAGCTCGATCCCCATGACTGTTCCACGCACGGCGTTGCGAGCGCTGGTGCGCAGACCCAGACTCCAGAACAGCTCACCCAGGTTCTCGCTCGGCGCGGCGAGGCCGGTCTCGAGACGCGCGAGGGCGGCGCCGATCTCACGCTCGACATCGCGGAAGGCCTTGATCACCGCACGGCCCCTGGCCGTGACGCTCGCGGCCCCGCCGGCCTTGCCACCCGCATTGGCGACGATCAAGGGTGCGTCAAACAGGTTGTTGAGCGCCTGCACCCCGTCCCAGGCGCCCTTGTAGCTGAGGCCCAGCTTTTTGGCGGCGGCGCTGATCGAGCCCAACTCGGCCACAGCCTCGATCAGCGCCACACGCTCCAGTCCCACGCGGGCCAAGGCGCCGCGTCGCAGGATCAGGGAGGCGCTGAGATCGCCATCGATCGACATCATGCGCCCGAGCCCCGCAAAAAACCCTCAACGTCCGGCTAAACACCGTTATGTAGTCTTGCTACATATCCCCTTGATGAGGATGCCGTCCATGCGCAACCCCCACCCCTTCCTGATCGCCGCCCTGGCTGGCGCCGTGTCGCTTATGATGGTCGCCTCAGCGCTCGCCGCCGAGACCAAGGTCGCGGTCGCCGCCAACTTCACCGAGCCCGTCAAGGAGATCGCCGCCAAGTTCGAGGCGGCGACCGGCCACAAGGTGACGCTGAGCTTTGGCTCGTCCGGCCAGTTCTACACCCAGATCGCCAATGGTGCGCCGTTCGAGGTCTTCCTGTCGGCCGATAGCGAGCGCCCGATCAAGGCCGAGGCCGGCGGTCTGGCCGTACCTGGAACGCGCTTCACCTACGCCACCGGCCGGCTGGTGCTGTTCAGCAAGACCCCGGGCCTGGTCGACTCCAAGGGCGCGGTGCTGAGGAAGGGTGGCTTCGAGAAGCTGTCGATCGCCGATCCCAAGGCCGCGCCCTATGGTCAGGCGGCGGTCGAGACCCTGACCAAGCTCAGGCTCTACAATGTGCTGAAACAGAAGATCGTCACGGGCTCGTCGATCACCCAGGCCTATCAGTATGTGCAGACCGGCGCGGCCGAACTTGGCTTCGTGGCGCTGTCGCAGGTGATCAACGAGACGGGCGGCTCGCGATGGATCGTGCCGAGCGCCGACCATACGCCGATCGACCAACAGGCCGTCTTGCTGAAGACCGGCGTCGACAACCCCGCCGCCAAGGCCTTCCTGCAATATCTGAAGAGCAAGGACGCCAAGGCCATCATCAGGCGCTACGGCTACGAGGTGAAGTGACCATGGTCGAGGTGGCGTGGCTGACGATCAAGCTGGCGGGCATCACCACGATCCTGCTGCTGATCCTGGCCACGCCCCTGGCCTGGTGGCTGGCCCGCGGCCGCTCGCGCTGGAAGGCGCCAGTCGGGGCGCTGGTCGCCCTGCCGATCGTCCTGCCGCCGACCGTTCTGGGCTTCTACCTTTTGATCGCCCTGGGCCCCCATAGCCCCTTGATGATGCTGCTGCATCCCTTCGGAATCCGCACCCTGGCCTTCACCTTCGAGGGCCTGGTGATCGGTTCACTGATCTATTCCCTGCCCTTCGCGGTGCAGCCGCTGCGCAACGCCTTTATCGCGGTCGGGGACGAACCGCTGGAGGCCGCCGCGACCCTTGGCGCCTCGTCGTGGAGCACCTTTCGCCGGGTCGCCCTGCCGTTGGCGCTACCGGGCTACGCCGTCGCCGCCATCCTCGCCTTCGCCCATACGGTCGGGGAGTTCGGAGTGGTCATGATGCTGGGCGGGGGCATTCCGGGTGAAACCCAGGTGCTGTCGATCGAGATCTACCGCCTGGTCGAGGCCCTGGAATGGGATAAGGCCCACCAACTGTCGGCCGCCCTACTGGCCTTCGCCTTCGTCGTGATGTTGACCCTGCTGCTGATGGAGCGTCGGGTGATAGAGCGGGATGGGCGGGGTTGAGGTTTCATTGTCAGGTGCGGCCCCCGCCCATACCAATCATCCCGGCGAAAGCCTGGAGCCAAGCAGAGCCCAGTGGTTTCGCTCAGACAAGACAGCCCACTCGGCTTGGGTCTCGACTTGCGGCGGGATGAAGGAAGTCAAGAGAGTCAATGTGCTGTGATAATAATCTGAAAATGCTATCTATTTTGGCTCTAGCCTAATGTCAGAAACGGCGCATCCCCCTGGATGGTCACCCGTTCGACGATGCGCCCTTGAGGCCAATAGTCGAGGATGGCGTAGTGCTGGGTGGCGCGGTTGTCCCAGAACACGATGGCGTTGGCCGTCCAGCGGAAGCGGACCTGGTATTCCGGCGTCTTCACCCGGTCCAGCAAGTCGGCCAACAGGGTCTTGGCCTCATCGTCCGGCAAGCCCAGTATCCGCGTGGTGAAGACCTTGTTGACGAACAGATGTTGCTCGCCGGTCTCCGGATGGGTGCGGACCACGGGGTGGATCTGGGGTGGATAGGCCGCGCGCAATTCGGCGCGCTTGGCCTCGTCGACGCGGTAGCCATAGCTTTGAAGAATGTCGTGCTCTGCGGTCAGGGTCAGCAACCTGGCCTTCAACGTCTCGGGCAGGTCGCGATAGATCGCGGCGGTGTCTGCGAACAGGGTGTCGCCGCCCAGCGGTGGCAGGTGGCGCGCCCGCAGCACGCCGCCCATGGACGGAGCAGGCCGGAAGGTGACGTCGGTGTGCCACTTGTTGGCCGCCCGAACCAGCGGCACGATTTCCTCGCGCAACTTCATGCCGTCGGCGGCCTCGATGTGCAGAATTTCGGGAAAACCCGGGACGTGGGCGGTTACAGGATGTCCTTCCAAGTCCCCGAAATAGCGACCAAAACGGACATGATCCTCATAGCTGATATCCTGGTCGCGGAAGAACAGCACCTTGTGACGGAGCAAGGCCGCGCGGATCGCCGCGACACGCTGCGGCGTCAGGGGCTGACGCAGGTCAACGCCAGAGATTTCCGCGCCGAGCACCGTGCCGACGGGCGTGACGGTCAGGCCCGCATAGTCGGGGGCTTCGGCTGCGATGATGGGGGCGATGGCGTTCATGGCTTCCTCCCGGAGCGCCGCTCGTCCACGCGAGCCGCGTCTTCCCTAGCCCCACCTTAGTCACGGGATATCGGCGCTCAACGGAGTTTTTCTCACTTCATTCGCAGCGTGAGGCCGGCCACGACCAGAGTTACGTTGTCCGCCGCCTGGGCCAGCACCTGGTGCAGCCGCCCGGCTTCGTCGCGGAAGCGTCGAGCCAGGGCGTTGTCGGGCACGATGCCGAAGCCGACTTCGTTGGCCACCAGCCACAGCGCGCCGTCGAAGCCCGCGGTCGCCTCGACCAACTCGGCGGCCGCCGCGGGGATATCCTGCTCGGTCAGGATCAGGTTCGAGAGCCACAGGGTCAGGCAGTCGACCACAACGATATCGGACGCGCTCAAGCCAGCCAACGCCGCGCTCAAGTCGATCGGCGCCTCTAGGGTGACCCAGGCCTCTCCGCGATCCAGACGGTGTCGGGCGATACGTTCGACCATCTCGTCGTCGAAGGCCTGGGCGGTCGCGATCATCACCAAGCGACCACCGACGAGCGCCGCTTGCGCCTCGGCCTCGCCTTGCGCGAAGGCGCTCTTGCCGGACCGGGCTCCGCCGAGGACGAGGGTGAACGACAAGATACGCTCCGATTGACCGTGTGCGACGCAGCATATAGTGCAGCCTCTGCGACAGGTTCCTCGAAAGAGGATGAAAAGGGAACTCGGGTGTGAAACCCGGGCTGCCCCCGCAACTGTAAGCGGCGAGCCCGCGTGTCATATGCCACTGGACGTCTTCCTCGGAAGACAACTGGGAAGGCGACGCGCACCGGCATTGACCCGCAAGCCAGGAGACCTGCCCGTCGCAGTCGTCCTTCGTCCGGCCGGGGTGCGCCGAACGATGGGGTTCTTTCCCCCGAGGCGACATCGTCAGGCCGGTCCGAATCCTCGGGCCAGCCTTCGTTGCCGCGCACGGAGGATTTGAAATGCGCCACTATTCCGTCTTGGCCGTACTGGCCGCCACCACCGCCCTTACCCTGCCCCAGCTGGCTCACGCCGCTGACTCGACGGCCCTGGCTAATGAGGTCGACCAGATCGTGGTCACCGCCAGCCGCACGGCCGACAAGCTGTCTGAAGTACCCGTCAGCATGACCATCATCGACGCCGAGGTCCTGCGGGCGCGCCAGGCGGTGGTGATCTCCGACCTGCTGTCACGCACCCCAGGCGTCACCGTCACTCGAAACGGCGGTGTCGGCGGCTCGACCCAGGTGCGTATCCGCGGCGCCGAGAGCGACCAAACCGCCGTGCTGATTGACGGCGTCAAGCTCAACGACCCCTCCTCCACCGGCGGCGGCTACAACTTCGCCACCCTGCTGGCCGGCAATCTCAGCCGGATCGAGGTGTTGCGCGGCCCGCAGTCCACCCTGTGGGGCAGCCAGGCGATCGGCGGCGTTGTCAACATGATCACCGAGACGCCCAAGGGGGCGCTCTCGACCTCCGTCGCGCTGGAAGGCGGTTCGCGCGCCACGGCCTATGGCCGTGTCGGGGTCGGGGCCGGCGGCGACTGGGGCGGCTGGCGACTGGCGGCCGGCTCCTACACCACGGCCGGGATCTCCAACTTCAACGAGACCCGCGGCGGCAAGGAGAAGGACGGCTACCACAACGCCTCGATCAGCGGGCGCCTGGATCTTAACGTCACCAGCGACCTGGCCCTGGACGCACGCGCGTCCTACGCCGCCGGTCGCAACGAGTACGACGGCTCCTCGCCTGCTCCGCCCTATGCCTTGGGCGACAGCGCCGAGTACGGCAGGACCAAGGAATTGGTGAGCTATCTGGGCGGCCGGCTGTCCAGCTTCGGCGGCGCGCTGAACAGCCGCCTGGGCTTCAGCTACACCCAGACCGACCGCGACAACTACGATCCCACCTACAGCCCGTCAAAAACCTTCGACGCCAAGGGCACCGACGGGACGCTGCAGTACCAGGGCACCTGGACCATCAACCCGATCTGGCGCGCGGTGGTCGGGGCCGAGACCGAACGCTCGTGGTTCCGCTCCATCTCGCCGCAATACGACACCGTCGCCGACCGTCACGCGACCGGTATGGACAGCGTCTACGGCCAAGTTCAGGCCAAGCCGATCGCCGGCCTGACCCTGACCGGCGGCGTGCGTCACGACGATCACGACACCTTCGGCGGCGCCACCACCTATCAGGCCGGCGCGGCCTATTCCCCCAATGCCGGCGCGACCGTGGTGCGGCTCAATTACGGCGAAGGCTTCAAGGCCCCTTCCCTCTACCAACTCTACAGCCCGTACGGGAACACCGGCCTGAAGCCCGAGGAAGCCAAGAGCTGGGACTTGGGCGTTGAGCACAGCGTGCTGGACGGGCGTCTGCGCGGCGCGATCACCTATTTCAACCGCGACACCAAGAACCAGATCGACTTCCTGTCCAACAACACCCCGCCCAACTACGGCGGCTACGCCAACACCGCCAAGACCCAGTCGAAGGGCGTCGAGATCGAAGGCGCCTACGAGATTACCCCGCAGGTTACGGTGTCAGCCAACTACACCAACATGGACGCCACCAACCGCTCGCCGGGCGCCAACTACGGCAAGGACCTGGCGCGCCGCGCCGGCGAAACCGGTTCGGGCGACGTGACGGTCAACCTGCCGGGCGGCCTCAACGGCGGGGTGACGATGCAGTATGTCGGCCACAGCTTCGACAACGCCAGCAACAGCCGGCGGCTGAAGAGTTAC
>JACMOF010000138.1 GCA_014378155.1 Caulobacter sp.
CTGGAATCGTCGAAGCCGCCCGTGAACGTCACCAGCGACGTCTTGCCCAGCGGCCGGGTCAGGGAGCCGCTCAGCGACGCCGTGGTGCTTCGGGGCGACAGGGTGCGCCAGGCGGTCAGGTCGTCGGTGGCGGGAAAGCCGGCCTTGGCGGCGAAATCGGCCACGCTGGGCGCGCCGGCGGCGGCCAAGGCAGGGACCTGGGCGACGGTGATCGGCCCGCCGACCAGGGCGGTCAAAGCCGGATCGATGGGCTGGCGCACGACGGTGCCGGCGCCTGTCACCGGATCCACGACCTGGCGGTCGAGGCCGGTGATGTTGCCGGTTAAGTCATACGGCGAACCCGACGGCGCGCGTACGATGTCGCGCTCGGTCTCGAACAGCGGGGTGTCGTGGGTGAGCTTGCCGTTGAACAGCCAGCGCTGGTCGCCCTGAACGCGGAAGAACGTGCTCTGAACGTCGGTGCTGGTGCGGCCGCCCGCCGTCGGAAGCTTCACGCCGCCTTCGTTGGTGATGGCGCGGAAACGCCGGCGCAGCACAATGTTCACCACCCGCTGGTCGGCGCGGTAGCCATAGGTCAGCGACACTTCCTCGGGCAGGATCTCGAAGCGCTCGATGGCTTCGGGCGGAATGTCGCGGACCTCCTGGAAGCCCGAGATGCGCCGGCCGTTGATCAAAGTGATGGGTTGGCCGTCGCCGCGGCCCTGGCTGGTGCGCAGCTGAGGCTCCAGCGCCGCGAACAGTTCCGAGATGCTCCCCGCGCCATAGGCGCGGATCTGCGCCGGATTGAGCACCAGCTCCGGCTGGATCTTGCCCTCGACCTGGCCGCGCTTCTCGGCGGTGACCTGGACGGCCTCGACCTCGTACTCATCGGGATCGGCCGGCGCGGCGCGCGGGGGCGCGGTCTGCGCGGTGGGCGCGCCCTTGGGCGCGGGCGCGGGGTCTTGCGCGGCGTCCAGCGCGGCCGCCAGGCCCAGTATCATCAAGGAAAGTGTCATGAGCCCCGTCGGCCGGAATTGGAGGGTCGGCGATAAAACGCGCTGTCGTCTTCAAGCCTGGCCATAGGGCAAGGCCGTGTCGGACGGCAACTCAAGCGCGTTTAAAATCCCTTCAATGCAGAACTGTTACGCCAAAGTGTCTGAGTTGACGCATGGCCGCGAAGAGGGCCGCCCGTTGGGTGGGCCGTCGCCGGCTTTTCGCCTCAGTCGGCCGTCCAGTGGGTGGTGATCCTCGCGACGTCAGGTCGCGCGCGCTCCTGTGGCGGCTCGGTGACGGTGCCAAGATAAAGGTAGCCCGCCACCAACTCGCCCTGGCCAAGGCCGAGAATGTCGCGAGCCTCGGGATCGTAAGAGTACCAGTCGGTAATCCAGTTGGCGCCCCAGCCCAGGGCCTCGGCGGCCAACAGCATCTGATGACAGACGGCCGAAGCGCTCTGGCGCTGCTCCCATTCGGCGATGTCGCCAGGGATGTATCGCGAGACTACCGCCACGGCGACGGGCGGCCGGGTCAGCTTGCGCAGGGCGGCGTTGGCCTTGACCGGATTGGCCTGGCGGCCGGCCAAGGCGGTGATCTTGGCCGCGAAGGCGTCCTTGGCCTCGCCGCTCAGGATCACGAACCGCCAGGGCGCCAGCTTGCCGTGGTCGGGCACTCGCGCGGCCAGGCGCAGCAGGTCCATCAACTGGGCGCTATCGGGGCCGGGCGCGGCCAGGGTCATGGCCGAGGCCGAGCGGCGCTTGGCGAGGAAGCCCACCACGCCCGGATTGGCCTCGATCGGCAGCACGGCGCCAAATTGCGGCGCGGGGGGAACGGAACCAACCAAGACGGTCTCCACGATGCGTTATAGGTGGCACACCTATGGCCGAGCCCCGGCCACCACAAGTCGCGAGACCCCGATGGCCGACAAACCGTCCTGGCTGAAAACGCACGGCGAGCCGTGGGGCGTAAGCAGCCAGCAGATCGTCTATGACAATCCGTGGCTCACCCTGACCGAATATCAGGCCGTCGCCCCCACCGGGCGGCCGGCGCTGTACGGCAAGGTGTCGTTCAAGAACCGGGCGATCGGGATCGTGCCGCTGCACGCCGACGGCACAGTCACCCTGGTGGGCCAGAACCGCTTCCCGCGCGCCAACTACAGTTGGGAGATCCCCGAGGGCGGCGCGCCGCTGGACGAGAATCCGCTGGACGGCGCCAAGCGCGAAC
>JACMOF010000139.1 GCA_014378155.1 Caulobacter sp.
ATTGGGCGCGACGCTGGAATGCCGGGGCGCGGGCTATCACCTGCTGGTGGAGCTGATCGACCATGACGACCCCAAGGTGCGCCAGGAGGTCGGCGCCCTGCTAGCCGCCCTGAAGCCCGACGGCGTCATCCTAACCCCGCCCAGCTGCGACAACGCCGTGGTGCTGGAACTGCTCGACAAGTCCGGCACGCCCTATGTGCGCCTAGGTCCTGAAAAGCCGGAGGGCCTGGGCGCCCGCGTCCACATGGACGACGTCGCCGCCGCCCGCGAGATGACCGAGCACCTGGCGGACCTTGGTCACGCGCGGATCGGCTTCATCATGGGCGACAAGCGCTACGGCGCCAGCCAGGCCCGGCGCCAGGGCTATCTGGCCGCCATGAAGGCGCGCGGCCTGAAGGTCGACAAGGCCTGGATCCGCCAGGGTGACTTCACGTTCGAGTCCGGTCACGAGGCGGCGACGGCCCTGCTGGCCCTGCCCGTCCGCCCGACGGCGATCTTCGCCAGCTCCGATGAAATGGCGCTAGGAGCACTGGCCGCCGCAGCCGAGGCCGAGATCAGCGTGCCCGGCGAGGTGTCGGTGGCCGGTTTCGACGACAGCCCTGTCTCGCGCCTGAGCCGTCCCCAGTTGAGCACCATCCGCCAGCCGCTGGTCGAGATGTCGACCCTGGCCACCAAGATGCTGATCAACGGCGTGGCCCGCTACAGCGGCGCCGAAACCCAGCCGCCACGGGACGAACTGCTGCCGTTCACCCTGATCCACCGCGCTTCGACGGCGGCGGTGGCGGAAGGGTGAGGCTTCGCGCCTCAGCGGTTGCAGCCCGGCCCTCAGCGTCCTGAGCGGGCGAACGCCGAGGCGCGAGCGCGGACCTCTGGCGCTGGCGTGTCGGCCTGAACAAACCCCGCGCCCGTGCGGAAACCGCCGACATGGTTGGATAGGTCCGCCGCATCGGCCCGCAGGGCGTGGGTGGCCTGGGTGGATCGCTGGACCATGGCGGTGTTGCGCTGGGTGACCTGGTCGAGCTGGTTGACGGCGACATTGACCTGCCCCAGGGCGGAAGCCTGCTCGTTGGCCGAGGCTGCGATCTCGTCGACCAAGGCGTCGATCGAGCCCACCTTGTCGACGATGCCACGCAGGGCCTCACCCGTCTGGCCCACCAGGTCGACGCCCTCGCCCACCTTGCGGCTGGAGTCGGCGATCAGGGTCTTGATCTCCTTGGCGGCGTCGGCCGAGCGCTGGGCCAGGGCGCGGACTTCCTGCGCGACGACCGCGAAACCGCGACCGGCGTCGCCGGCCCGCGCCGCTTCGACGCCGGCGTTCAACGCCAACAGGTTGGTCTGGAAGGCGATCTCGTCAATGACGCCGAGGATCTGCGAGACCTTGTCCGAAGAGCTTTCGATCTGCGTCATGGCCTGGGCCGCGCGGGTCACCACCGCGCCCGAGGCCTGGGCGTCGGCGGCGGCTTGCCGGACCTGAACAGAGACCGCCTTGGCGCTCCTGGCGGTGCGGTCGACGGTGGCGGTGAGTTGTTCGACGGCGGCGGCGGTCTGTTCCAGGGTCGCGGCCTGCTGCTCGGTCCGCTGGGCCAGGTCGTCGGCGGCGTGGGCGATGTCGTCGGCCCCGGCGCGGATGCCCGAGGTGGCGCGGGTCACCGCGTTCATGGTCTTGTCGAGCGCTGCGGCGGCGTTGTCGAAGTCGCTCTTCAAGCTCTCGAACTCGGCTGACAGCACGCCCTCAACCCGCGCCGACAGGTCGCCGGCCGCCAGACGCGACAGGGCCGCGCCCAGGGTGGCGATGGCGAAGGCTCGCTGTTTGTCCGACGCCTGGCGCTCGGCCTCAAGGCGGTCGCGTTCGTCCAGCAGCACCGCGAAATA
>JACMOF010000013.1 GCA_014378155.1 Caulobacter sp.
CTTGGGGCCCTTGCCCGCCTCGCAGACCGTGTCCTGCAGGGTCACCGCCTCCGAGAACGACGTATCCCCCGCGCAGCCCAGCAGCCAGTAAGGCGCCAGGTCCAGGCCCCGCAGCGTATGGGGCCGGCTGAATGAGTGGTAGTAATGGCTGTGGACGTCGCCGACGGGGGCGGTGGTCCAGTCGACGAACTTGATGCCCTGTTTGAACGAGGCCCCGGCTCCGCGCATGAACCGCGCCTCGTCGACGCCGATCTCGCGCATGGTGGTCTGGATGGTGGGGATCGTGCCCTCGCCCACCCCTATGATGCCGATCTGCGACGACTCGATCAGCGTGATCTTCACCCCATCGGGACGGTTGGCCCCCAACTTGCGGGCCAGATAGGCGGCGGTGATCCAGCCGGCCGTGCCGCCGCCGACGATCAGCACTTCATCGATCGGTTTCGTCACGTCGTTCCCCTTCCCGTCAGCCGGATCGTTTCCATCACCCAGGCAGCAGGCAGCGCACCGCCTCGCAGATCCGCTCGGCGTCAGGACCCAGCACGACGTGCACCGAGCGCTCGCCGACCCGGACCACGCCGCGTGAGTCCAGGGCTCTCAGCGCCGCCTCGTCGACGGCGGCGTTGTCGCGGACCACCAGGCGCAGGCGGCTGGAACAGGCGCCCACCGTCTCGACATTGGAGAAGCCGCCCAAGGCGCTGACCAGGCCCTCGGCCCGGCTGTCATCGATGGCGGTGGTTAGGGCGACCGCTGCTGCGGCCTTGGTCGCGGCAGGCTTGGGCGGCGCTGGCCTGCCCATGGCGGCGCGGATTTCACCGGCCACTTGGTCGGCGACCGGGCCGAGGACGACCTGTAGCGCCTTGTCCGACGGCCGGACCACGCCCCGCGCTCCGAGGGCCTTCAAGGCGGGTTCGCGGACCACGGCCTGGTCGACAACGATCAGGCGCAGGCGGGTGGTGCAGGCGTCGACCGAGGTCAGGTTCCCCGCCCCGCCCAAAGCGGCGACGAAGTCGGCGCCGCGCCCGCCGGCGCTGGGCCCCACCGCCGCCTCGGCGGCCAGGTCCTCAGCCGGCTCGCGGCCAGGGGTCTTGAGATCGAACTTCAGGATGAAGAAGCGAAACAGCCCGTAATAGATCCCGCCATAGACCAAGCCGATCGGCACGAGCCACAGCGGGTGGGTGGCCTTGCTGAAGTTCAGCACATAGTCGAACAGACCGGCCGAAAAGCCGAAGCCCAGCTTGACGTCGAGCAGGTTCATCAGGGCCATCGCAACTCCGGTCAAAACGGCGTGCAGGGCGTAGAGCATGGGGGCCAGGAACATGAAGCTGAACTCGATCGGCTCGGTCACCCCGGTCAGGAACGAGGTCAGGGCCAGCGAGGTCAGCATGCCGCCGACCGCCTTTTTCCGCTCGGGACGGGCCGTGTGGTACATGGCCAGGCAGGCGGCGGGCAGGCCGAACATCATTACCGGGAAGAAGCCGCTCATGAACGCCCCGGCGGTCGGGTCGCCGGCCGCGAAGCGGTTGAGGTCACCCGTCGCGCCACGGAAGTCGCCCAGGATGAACCAGACCACGTTGTTGAGGATGTGGTGCAGGCCGGTGACGATCAGTAGGCGGTTGAGAATGCCGTAGACGAACAGGCCCAGGTTTCCGGAGACGGTGACCATGTGGCTCAGTCCATCGACTCCGGCCTCCAGCCAATGCCAGCCGAAGCCGAACACCAGGGCCAGCAGCACCCCGCCCAGGCCGGCGGCGATCGGCACGAAGCGGCGGCCGCCGAAGAAGGCCAGATATTCCGGCAGCTTGATGGTGCTGTAGCGGGTGTAGAGCACGCCAGACATCACGCCGGACAGGATGCCAACCGGGATCGACAGCTTGCTGATCGCCTTGGCCTTCCAGGCCGCCAGGGCCAGGTCGCCGCCCTTGGCGGCCGCCGCCGCGACCACGTCGGGCGGCACGACGATCAGGGCCTGGATGCCCTGGGTGGCCACCAGATAGGCCACGACGCCGGCCAGGCCCGCCGCGCCGTTGTTCTCGCGCGCCAGGCCCACGGCGACGCCGATGGCGAAGATCAGGCCCAGATTGGCGAAGATCGCCCCACCGGCGGCGGCGAAGACATTGGCGACCACCAGGGTCAGGCCGCCGGACATCGCCGCCAAGTGGGCGTGGCCCAGCAAGTCGGTCTGGCCGATCCGCAGCAGCAGCGCCGCGACCGGCAACACCGCGATCGGCAGCATCAGGGCGCGGCCTAGGGGCTGGAGGACTTCGAGCGGGGACTTCATCGCTTAGGCTCCAACCTTCAGGACTTGGGCCGCGAAGGCTTTGCAGAGATCTCGGACGGCCTCGGGTGAGGTCAGGTCCAGCGCCTGGCGCGCCAGGGCCTGGCAGGCCGAAATGTCCAGGATGCGGACCAGGGCCTTGACCTCGGGCACGGTCGCCGCCGTGGCGGAAAGCTCGGTGACCCCAAGCCCGACCAGCACCGGCACGGCGACGAGGTCTGAGGCCAGACCGCCGCAGACTCCGACCCAGCAATGATGCTTGGCGGCCCCGGCGCAGGTCTGGGCGATCATCCTTAGGACGGCCGGGTGGAGCGCGTCGATGCGGGCGGCCAGCTCCGGATTGCCCCGGTCCATGGCCAGCACATACTGGGTCAGGTCGTTGGTGCCGATCGACAGGAAATCGGCCTCGGCGGCCAGCAGGTCGGCGGTGATCGCTGCGGCGGGGGTCTCGATCATGACGCCCAACTGGACCCGCTCGGTGATCCCCATCTCGCGCTTGGTCTCGTCGAGCAGGGCGCGCACGGCGCGCAGCTCGTCGAGGCTGGCGATCATCGGGATC
>JACMOF010000140.1 GCA_014378155.1 Caulobacter sp.
GCCAAGGCGCCGCTGGTCTGCAGTTCCTTGATCTTGTCGGCCGGCATGGCGTTCAGCTTCTCTTCCGAGACGCCGAAATACTCGGCCACGACCTGCGGCTCGCCCGCCACGCCGTTGGCGTCCTGCGGGGTGAAGAAGGCCTTCTTCAGCTCGAACAGGTCGTTATCCTTCAGCAACTGCACGAACGAGTCAGTGCGCCGGCGCTCGATTTCGAAGTCGTCGCAGAACTTGATGCAGTTCTGGGTGTATTCGGTCGGCTCGCCCGCAGCGTCAAACAGCGGAGTGTCGCCGCCGGCCGCCAGCAGGTCCGAAGCGGTGTCGATGCAGACGATCAGGCGGTCCTGCGACTCGTCATTGGCCAGCACGAAGGGATAGCGACGAATATAGGCCGGGATATAAACGCCCGCCTCGAAGCCGCCGTCGGCCTTGATGAACAGGTTCTCGCCGGTGTTCAGGCCCATGACGGCCAGAGGCACGCGGTCTTCGCCCGCGAAGATGACCGGATAGGACAGGGCCGACGGCGCGAACTCGGTCACGGCGACCGGCACGGCGGTGCCATTCACGGCGAAGCTGTAGGGCTTGTCCTTGTGGACGAGGCCGAGCTTGCCGTGCTGCTCGCGGTTCAGCGGCTCCGGCGTAGAATAGAACAGAACGTTGCCGGAGATGCCGCCGGCGGGTTGGGTCGTTTCCATGTACAGCTCGACAAAAGGCTAATGAACGGACGCCTCTTGCGCTCAGGCGGCCTTTGAAGGTCCGGCGCTTCTAGCCGATCCGGAGAGGCCTCGCAATCGACCCCTCCGCCTCACGGTCAAGGCCAGGCTTCATTTCACCCTGAGCGGGAAAAGCCGCCGCTCAGAACTTCCAGGCCACCCCCGCCCGCACCGACCGCCCGGGTGACGGGGCGATGTCCTTAAGGAACGAGGCGTGCTCGCGGATCTCTTCGTTGGTCAGGTTTCGGCCGTCAACGAACAGCCGCAAGGGCGAGTCGGCGATCGGCTTGAACGTGGCCTTCAGATTGACCACCGTGTAGCCGTCGGTCGGTAGCTCGAAGGTCGCCACCCGGTCCTGCTCGGCGACGCGGCGCACCTCCAGCGTGGTCTCGACACGCGGCGCGCTCCAGATCACCGAACCGCCCAGCGACCAGGGCGGGATCCGAGCGGGCGTGCCTGCATCTGTCGCCCCATGCACCCAGTCGAACGTGGTTTCCAGCCGGATCGACTGGGCCGCGCCGCGCCAGGCGTCATAGCCAGCCTCGAACTCGGCGCCGTGGAAGTCGGCCTTGGTCTGGAAATACCGATAGACGGGCAGATCGTCCTCGATCGCGCCGGTCGGGGCCTCCTCGATGAAGCTGCCGTACCTGGCCGCCCACAGGTGACCTTCGGCGCGCAGGCGGTCGCCCTTCCAGCGGACGGTGGCTTCCAGCGAGGTGACGGTCTCGGACTTCAGGTCGTCGTCGCCGACCTCGAAGCCGCCGGTGCCGGGGTGCGGGCCGTTGGCGAACAGCTCAAACTCGGTCGGCGCCCGACCGTTGCGCGACAGGGTCAGGGCGTAGAACAACTGGTCGGTCGGCTTCAGGAACAGGCCGATCGAGCCGGAAACATTGTCGAAGTCGCGCTTTTCGGTCGGGGTCTGCAGCGACCGGGTGTCGAAGCGCAGGCCGGCGTCGACGCCCCAGGTTCCGCGATCGAGGCGCTGCAGGGTGAAAACACCATATTCCTTGATCTTGGTCGAAGGCACGAAGGCCTCGTCGCCGATGGCCTCGAAATTGCGCGACAGGCCCTGAAAGCCAATAGCGCCCTGGTGGCCGTCATGCTCGCGGTGCACCAGTTCGACGCGGCCCTCGACGCCGTCCGACAGGAAGCGGGTGCCAATCGCGCCCGTATCGACGCTGACCTCGGCGTGCTGATAGTCGGCATAGCCCACCGAGACGCGGATCTTCTCGAACAAGGCGTTGTCCAGCGCCTGTTCGCCGCGCACGTCGTAGCGGGTCTGCTGCAGGTGGATGGAGACCGGGCCTTCGGCGTTGGGATCGATCGGGGCGAGAATCTGCTCGTAGGGCACGCCGTAGGTCGTATCGGTACGCTTTACCGAGGCGCCGAAGAAGCCCCGCTCATGGACATAGGAGACGCCGGCGCCGTAGGCGTCGACCTCCACGTCGGTGTTCTTGACCACGTGATCGGGATCGACTGTCAGGCCGTCGCGGGCCGACAGGCGGTCGGAGACCGGCGCGACCGGCACGTCATAGTCCTTGGTGCGGCGGCTGGAGAGGTCGGCGGCGAACACCAGCGGGCCCTTCCCCGCCTTGATCGCGGTGCTGTAGGCATAGCCGTCGTCCACCGACGAGGCCGAGGCCGACAGCCGGCCCTCGAAACCCGTCGTGGCCGGCGCCGAAGGCACGCGCTCGTCGATCATGTTGACCACGCCGCCGATGCCGGAGCCACCATAGGCCAGGGTCGAGGGACCGCGCAGCACCTCGATGCGCGAGGCTTCTCCGGGATCGCTGGCCACGGCGTGGTCGGGCGACAGGGCGCTGGCGTCCACCTGGCCTACCCCGTTCTGCAGCACCATCACCCGGGGTCCGGACATGCCGCGGATTACCGGCCGCGAAGCGCCGGGGCCATAGAATGTGGAGCGCAAGCCCGGCAGGCCGTTGAGCATGTCGCCGATCCCGGCGGGCGCGGCGACGTCGAGCTGGTCGCGGGTCACCACGTTGACGCTGCTGGTGATGGTGTCGAGCGACACCGCATAGGGCGCGGCGGTGACCACGACCCTATCGACCACATCCGGCCGAGGAGCGTCGGCGATCACGGGCGCTGGGACATCGGCGGCGTGGGCCAGAGGCGCGACGAGAGCGAGCGCCAGAAGGCTCGCGGCGCAGAGAAGAACCCGACGGGGCATGAAACCTATCCTGAACCTTGACCGGGGGAGCGATCGAAAGGAGCGTTATGAAATAACATATCTGTTCGTCAAGCCGCTTCGTGCTTGACGCGGTCGATCCGCCCCGTTCTGTGGGCGGATGAACGAACGGATACCGCCCGTGACCCGCAACGCCCTGATCGCCGTCACCCTGGCCGGCCTGCTCACGGCCAGTTGCGCCTCGCTCCAAGACCTGTTCCCGCCACAGGCCGCGCCGATCGCGCAGACCGCGACCTCGGCCAGTTGGACGGCGCCGCCCAAGGGCTATCTGGGCGCGGATACGGGCCTGGACGGCGCGACCATCATCGGCCCGCCGCCCTCTCCAGCCTCGCCGCGCGGCAAGGCCGACCGCATGACCTTCAACGACACCCGCAAATTCGCCGGCACCCCCGCCTGGGCCCAGGCGATCGCCGACGCTGAGTTATCCGGCAAGTACGGTTTCCGAAGCTTCTCTTGCGCGGCCGGCGTGACGATCAGCCCAGAGAAGACCCCGACCCTGACCCGAATGTTGATGCGGATGACGGCCGACGCGGCGACGATCTATCGGCCGACCAAGGCGGTGTTCCAGCGCGCCAGGCCCCCGGTGGGCAATAGCAAGCCGATCTGCGTGCCGCGCGAGAAATGGATCGAGACCGACGGGTCATACCCCTCGGGGCACGGCTTGATCGGTTGGTCCTGGGGGCTAGTGATCTCCGAAGTCGCGCCGGACAGGGCCAGCGCGATCCTGGCGCGCGGCCGGACGTTCGGCGACAGCCGGATCATCTGCGGCGTGCACTATCAGAGCGACGTCGAGGCTGGGCGCTATCTGGGCTCAGCCATGGTGTCTAAGCTGCATCAGAACGCCGAGTTCATGAACGACCTGGAAGAGGCGCGGGCCGAGGTGGTGGCGTCACAGGCGATGGGTGCGCCGACGGGCTGCCTTGCCGGCTGACACTTGCCCCCTGCGGGTCGCTTCGCGACCGTCTTCCCCCATGGGGGGGAGAGCTCAGAGGTAGGCGAGGCTCCGCCCCCTATGGGGGCGGACAGACGGCGAAGCCGTCAGGTGGGGGCAAGAGAGTGAGCCGCTGTCCTAGGTCGGCCGTGCCGTCGCCAACGCCCCATAAAGCTCCGGCCGGCGGTCGCGGAAGAAGCCCCAGGCCGCGCGGTGGGTCTGCAAGAAGTCCAGGTCGAAGGTCGAGGCCACCAGGCCCTCCTCGGCGTGACCCAGCTCGCTAACCAGGTCGCCGCGATGGTCGGCGATGAAGCTGGAGCCGTAGAAGGTCTGGCCGCCGTTGGGATAGTTCTCCCAGGGCTCGAAGCCGATGCGATTGGCGCCGATCACCGGGATCACGTTTGACACCGCGTGACCCTGCATCGCCCGTTGCCAGGGCAGGGTCGTGTTGAGGCTTGGATCATGCGGCTCGCTGCCGATGGCGGTGGGGTAGAACAGGGCCTCCGCGCCCAGCAGCGCCATGGCGCGCGCGGCCTCGGGGTACCATTGGTCCCAGCAGATGCCGACCCCCAGGCGGCCAAATCGGGTGTCCCAGACCTTGAAGCCGGTGTCGCCGGGACGGAAATAGTACTTCTCCTGATAGCCGGGGCCATCGGGGATGTGGCTCTTGCGATAGACGCCCAGCATCGACCCGTCGGCGTCGGCCATCACCAGACTGTTGAAATAGTGCGGGCCTTCGCGCTCGAAGATCGAGATCGGGATCACCACGCCCAGCTCGCCCGCCAGCGGCGCTATGGCCTTGACCACCGGATGCTCCCGCCACGGGTGAGCTTCCGCGAACCAGCGCTCCTCTTGGGTGACGCAGAAATAAGGACTCTGGAACAGCTCGGACGGCAGGATGACCTGCGCGCCGCCCGCCGCGGCCTCGCGGATGAAGCCTTCGGTCTTCTTGATGTTGGCCGCCAGGTCCATGCCGTAGGAGGTCTGGATGGCCGCGACGCTCAGGGTGCGGGTCATTAGACCTCCGGTTCTTGCTGGCTGATGCAGTGGAACGACCCGCCGCCGGTCAGGATGGCGGTGGACGGCAGGCCGATGACCTCGCGCTCGGGGAACAGGCCACCGATCACCTCGACGGCGAAGGCGCCCGACTGCTCGGCATAGATCGGCACGATCACCGCCTCGTTGGCGATCAGGAAGTTCATGTGCGAGGCCGGGACGATCTCGCCGTCCGCGTTCAATATGCGGCCCGGCGAGGGGATGCGGACCACTTGCAGGGGCGAGCCCCGACTGTCGGTCATGGCCGCCAGGGTGCGGGCCGTCTCGGCATAGACCTCGGCATTGGGGTCATCGGACCCGAAGGCCATCGGGCAGGCCACCACGCCCGGCGCGACGAAGCGGGCCAGGTTGTCGACGTGGCCGTCGGTGTGGTCGTTCAGCAGGCCGTCGCCCAGCCACAACAGCTTCTTGGCCCCGAGCGCGGCGGTCAGGGCGGCGGAAGCCGTGGCCTCGTCCCAGTCGGTGTTGCGATTGGCGTTCAGCAGGCACTGGCGGGTGGTCAGGATCGTGCCCGAGCCGTCGTGGTCCAGCGACCCGCCCTCGAGGACGAAGGCGTTGCGGGTCAAGGGCGCGCCCGAGGCGGCGGCGATCTGCTCGGCGACAATGTCGTCGCCCTCCATCTCGTACTTGCCGCCCCAGCCGTTGAACAGGAAGCCGGCCGCCACGGCGCCGCCCGCGGTTTCGGTGAAGATCGGGCCGGTGTCGCGCAGCCAGATGTCGCCGAACTGGCCCCGGACGATCTCGACGGCGGCGTCGCCCAGCAAGGCCTTGGCGGCGGCTTCGGCCTCATCGCCAACCACCATCAGGCGCACACGCTCGCCGCCCGGACCGGCCAGCGCCCGCGCGAGGGCGGCGACCTCGGCCTGGGCCTGGTCGAGATCTTCGCGCCAGACGTCGGGATGGCTGGGAAAGCCCACCCACATGGCGCGGTGCGGAGCCCACTCGGCGGGAACGGTCGGGGTCATGGACGGAAACCTGGATCGAAACGGGAGGCGCAAATGGGCCTTACCCGACGCGGGGTCAAGCGTCGCTTCTAGCAAAGGCTTGCGACAAAAGAAAAAGGGCGGCCCGTTTCCGGACCGCCCTTCCCCCTCAAATCAAAGTTCCGAAGCCTAGAACTTATACTTCAAGCTGAACTGCATGTACCAGAGCGACAGGCCCGTGTTGCGGGTCTTGACCACCGAGGTCGGCACGTTCGAGTAACGATAACGGTTGCAAGCGCCGTCGGTCGCGGTGGCGGCCGTGCCCGCAGCGTTGTTGGAACAATCGACGCGCGCCAGGGTGTTGGTGTCGCCATATTCCGACACCAGACCCCAATCGCGGTTGATCAGGTTCAGCACGTTACGGATATCAAGCTGAGCGATGATCTTGTGACCTTCGAACGGGGTGGGGAATTCCTGGCTCAACTGCATGTCAACGCGGTTGGTCGGGGCGTTGGTATTGGTATTCTTTTTCACCAAGCCGGTCGGCAGGTCGAAGCGCGCCACATAACCCTTGAAACGGGCCAGGTCGGCGGGCGTGGCAAAGGTCACGATGCCATAGCTGAGGCCCGAGGTGTCATTGGCGTTCGGCGTCGCGAGGTCCGGCACGTAGAGCATCTGCGCGGTGCGGTTGACACCGAACACCTTGCTGCGGCCCGACTGGCTGTCGTTCATATAGAAGCCAAAGGCTCGCCCGTCTTGGCGTTCCGCGAACAGGCTGATCCGGCTCTCGTTGTCGCCGAAGAACTTGTGGTGGAAGCCCGCTTCTAGCTTGAAGCGGTTCTTGATCTCGTAGACCGAAGTGCCCGTGTAGTCACGGTTGGGGTCCATGCCCGCCGCCACGCCGCCGTACAGCGAACCGGCCGTGGTGCCATAGAACAGGCCGGCGCTGGTATCGTCCATGTTCTGGCGCGCATAGCCGATCGAGAAGTCGCCGCCCCAATCCCAGCTCTTGGCGGCCTGAATGCTGGCCGTCCAGGAGTTGCCCTTGTCGGCGTTGGCCACAATGACGTCGCGGTTGGAGCCAAGGTTGGTCGAGGTCTTGCCGGCGACGCCGGTCCCGAGGCCGTCATAGCGGATGCGGCCGTCCGGCAGGTACATCGTCTGGCCATTGATCACCAGCGGCTGGGCGCGGGCGTCGTAGTAGGTCAATTCGTTCTGGTTCTGGGTCGCGACATAGTTGGCCGTGATCGACCAGCGGTCCGGGCCGCGCCATTCGCCCGACAGGAATACCTTCCATTGCGCGGGCATCTGGAACGTCGGGGTCAGGGCGATGGCTTCGCCCAATGGCGGGATGCTCGGCGCTGCGCCCGGCAGGGTGCCTTGCTGAAGTTGCTGAACCACGGTGGGAACGGCGTAGCCAAACTTGGGATCGGTGTTCAGGCCATTGAGGGCCGCCGCGCCGATCGCCGGGGTGAAATTGGTGTTGCCGCTGGTCTCCGAGAAGGCGCCGGTCGGGGTGCGTTGGATGGTCACCGAGGTGGTGGCGTAGCCGGTGTTGTAGAACGAGATACCGGTCAGCACGTCCGGCGAACCGCCGGCGAACAGACCGAAGCCGCCGCTGAAGTGCAGGCTTTCGGTGGGGTCCCACTGGGCCGAGACCCGCGGCATCAACACGTGCAGACCGTCAATGGTCTTGGTATTGGCGTAACCGTTGCGCGACTGGAAGTTCGGGTTCGAGATCGGCACGTCGGGCTGGTCATAGAGGTCGAAACGCAGCCCGGCGCTGACCTGCAGGGTGTCGGTGACGTCGATCGTGTCCTGAGCAAAGCCCGAATAGGTCCAGTAAGTGCTGTTGAACGCGGCGTCATTCGGATTGCCGGTGACCGAGTTCTGATAGTTCAGGCTGGAGGCGCGGCCGGCGGTGAAGTCGGACAGCGAGTCGAAGTAGTAGACGCCGTCCGAGGCCGAGACGAACACGTCGAACACGTCGGCCTTGCGGGCCTGGGCGCCGATCTTGAAGCGATTGCCGCGCCAGCTGTAGTCGGCGACGGCCTGGTAGCGGGTTTCCTGCTCGTCCAGCGCGTTGGCGTGGCGGAATTGGTCAGGCCCGAAACGCACGCTCGAGAAGCCGCTGGCGCAGCTGGTCGGCGACGCATCAATGGCGACCTGGGTCGAAGTACAGACCTGGACATCGGAATAGATCTGGCCGGCGTCAGGGGTCTGAGAGTTGCGATAATCGCGATAGGTGCCCTTCAACGTGGTCGACAGGTTGTCGCTCCAGTTGGAGTGGATTTCCAGGGTGGTCGCTTCATCGCTGTTAAACTGCTTGTACCAGTGCGACCCCAGCGACGCCGTAGCGGCGCCCATGTCGGTGCGCAGATAGGAGCTGGATTCAGCGTAGCGATAGGTCAGGCTGGCGCGGTGACGATCGTTGATGTTCCAGTCAAACTTGGCCGAGTACTTCTTGTCGGTGACCGGACGGGTCGGATCGACGTTTTCCAGAGAGAACTTGCTGGCGTAGCCTGTGTTGTAGGTATTGATGACGCTATCGATCGTCCCCTGGGTCAAGCCATTGGAGAAGATGTTCGCGGCGCCCGAACCTGGCGCGCCATAGGCCGTGACGTCGGTCGTCTTGTAGTTTTCGTAGGACACCGCGAAGAACAACTTGTCCTTGATGATCGGGCCCGACAGGAAGCCGCCGTAGTTCTTCTGGGTGATCAACCCCGTAACGCGGGTGTCGCTGTAATGCTTACCGACCATGCCTTCATTGAGGTAGTTGTCGAACAGCACGCCATGGAACTTGTTGCCGCCCGAGCGCAGAACGATGTTCAGGGCGCCGCCGATGAAGTCGCCGTTCTCGACATCGGTCGGGACAGCGGCGATCGCGAACTGCTCGATGGCGTCGAGGGTGACCGGACCACGCGCCGTGGCCATGCCGCCTTGGGCCAGACCGAAGTTGTCCTGGGCCGCCACGCCATCGACCGAGAGACGGTTGAAGCGCGGGTTCGAACCGGCGATCGACAGACCGCCGCCATTGGTGCCGGAGCGACCACTGTTCAAATCCTGGGCGACCAGCATATCGCGGCGCGCATAGTCGCGCGGGTCGCGGGTGACGCTGACAATCGAGTCCAGCTTGTCGCGGTTCAGGACCGTCTTGGGACCCTGGTCGTTGTTCTTGCTGCCTGAAGCCGCCGAAACCACGACGGCGTCGACGGTGCTGGTGCTGAGGTCGGCGTCGAGGTCGGCGGTCTTGCCGACGGTCAGGAACAGGCCTTCATAGGTCCGCGAGCCCTGGCTCGCGGCGTTAACGGTTACGGTGTAGGGACCGCCGACCCGCAGGCCGCGCGCGTCGAAGCTTCCGTCCTCGCTGGTCGCCGTGGTCATGCGCGTGCCAGACGGCGTGTGCGTCACGGTGATCGCGGCGTTCGGCACGGCGGCGCCGTCGGCCGAGACGACGCCATGCAGCGCCGCAGTGGTTTCTTGCGCATAGACGGCGGTGGCCGAGGCCAGCGCCAATACGGCGAGCGCGGACCCTGCCGCGAGCCTTTTCATCGAAATCATTGTATTCCCCTCACGTGACCGGTCCGATACCCAACGGACATATCCCGGTCGCTATTTCGCCGATCTTTAGCCGCGGTTTTAGAAGGTTTGGTGACGGAAACGACACGTTGGCGGATAAACCCGCCAGGGGTGTCTCGCTTGCAACAGATTTAGTCAGTGTCTTCTTACTTATGCGGGAGAAATTAGCGTGCCCCTTGATGAAATGGCGCGGACGGCCAAGGCGCGCGCCTGGCGGCTGACGCTGGTTCTGGTGGGCGTGCTGACGATCCTGCGGGTCGTGGCGCTGTTCACCACGCCCCTGGAGTTGTACCCGGACGAAGCTCAGTACTGGCTTTGGTCGCGCCATCTGGATTTCGGCTATTTTTCCAAGCCGCCGATGATCGCCTGGC
>JACMOF010000141.1 GCA_014378155.1 Caulobacter sp.
TCGAGCTATGGTCTTTCGCTCGTCCTGGCGGTGGTCGCCTGCGTGATCGGCGGGGTGCTGGGGGGTCTGACCCTGACCCGTCCGGTCGGCGCGCGCGGCCTGGCGGGGTTCGCCAGCCTCGACCTCGAGGCGGGCGCGGTCCCCTCCCCCGACGCCCTGACCCAGGGCCGGGCGTTTGGCGGCCTGCTGATCGTCTCGCACGCCGGCGCCGCCCTGTTCCTTGGCTACCAGCCCAGCGTCGGCACGGCCATGGCCTTCGCCCTGGCCATGGCCTGGTTCGGCGCGGCCTTGGGCCGAGCCGTCTCGGCCCTGGTCGACCGGGTGCGCACCCGCGTCAATTTCGGCAGCCTGGCCTTCGAGGTGATGATCGCCGTGACCCTGAGCCTGCCGTTCTTCAATCCGGGACGGCTGGTGATCATGGGCGGGAAACTGGTCTAGAGCGGTTCGGCCGGCCCTGCCGGACATCGAGGCGGCTTAGGCGCGGGGACATGCCCTTGGTCATGTCCCCGATCGACGTAGGTCCCGGAAGCGCGACGAGCGCCATCTGGCCCACAGGCCGTCCGATCCGGAGCCCGCCTGATGTTTCCCCGCACCCTCCTGGCCGTTTCCGCCCTGGCGCTGCTGTCGGCCTGCACGGTCGGCCCGGCCTATCAAAAGCCGGGCCTGGCCACCGCCACGCCTCTGCCCGGCGGTTTCAAGGCGCTGGATGGCTGGAAGGTCGCCACGCCGGGCGACCTGGCCGATCGCGGCGACTGGTGGACCCTGCTGGGCGATCCGCAACTCGGCATGCTGATCGCCCGGGTCAATGTCTCGAACCAGACGATCGCCGCCGCCGAGCCCAGCTACCGCCAGGCCCGCGCCATCGTCCGCGAGCACCGCGCCAGCCTGTTCCCGACCATCGACCTGTCGGGCGGAGCGACGCGGAGCGGCGGGGGCGGCTCGGGCTCGGCGACGAATTATTCGTCCAGCGGTACGCGCTACCAGGTCGGCCTCGGCGCGGGCTGGGAGCCCGACCTCTGGGGTCGCATCCGCAACGGCGTCACCGGCGCCCGTGCCGGCGAGCAGGCCAGCGCCGCCGACCTGGCCGGCGCGCGGCTGTCGATGCAGGGCGAGCTGGCGGTGAACTATCTGGGCCTGCGCCAGGCCGACGCCGAGATCGCCTTGGTGCATCGCACGGTCGAGGGCTCCCAGCGCGGCCTGACCATCACCCAGAACCGCTACGCCGCCGGCATCGCGCCCAAGTCCGACGTGCTGCAGGCCCAGACCCCGTTGGCCAACGCCCAGGCTGATCTGGAAAGCCTGACTCAGAACCGCGCCACCGACGAAAACGCCATCGCCACCCTGGTCGGCGAACCGGCCAGCGCCTTCAAGCTGGCCGCCGATCCGGCCTGGACCACGCATCTGACCGACGTCCCGACCGGCGTGCCCTCCGAGCTACTGGAACGTCGCCCCGACATCGCCGGCGCCGAGCGCAGGGTGGCCGCCGCCAACGCAGACATCGGCGTGGCCCGCGCCGCCTTCTTCCCAACCCTGAACCTTTCGGGCTCGGGCAATTCCAGCAGTTCAAGCCTGGGGAACCTGTTCAGCGCCTCGGCCAACACCTGGTCGCTGGGCCTCTCCGCCGCCCAGACCCTGTTCGACGCCGGGGCCCGCAAGGCTCGGGTTGAGCAGGCTCGCGCCAGCTACGACGCCTCGGTCGCCGACTATCGCCAGACCGTGCTGACCGCCTTCGAGGATGTCGAGAACCAGCTCACCGCCACCCGCGTACTCGCGCGCCGCTACGCTCTGCTGCAGACCAGCTCCAGCGCCGCCGACCAGACCGAGCAGATGATCCTCAACCAGTACAAGGCTGGCCAGGTCGCCTATACCGACGTCGTCCAGGCCCAGGCCTCGGCCCTCTCGGCCCGCCGCGCGCTGCTGACCGCGGCCGTCCAGCGCCAGACCACGGCGGTGACCCTGATCCAGGCCTTGGGCGGAGGGTGGAAGGCGGCGACTTAAGGGCGAGGCGGGACCCAGCCGCTCTCCACTGCACGCCCTGAGGTTGAACCTTGCTGAACGGCTCCGAGCTTGTCGAGCTTGTCGAGCTTGTCGAGCTTGTCGAGCTTGTCGAGCTTGAA
>JACMOF010000142.1 GCA_014378155.1 Caulobacter sp.
AAACCCCCGCGCCCGGATCTGGTCCAGCACGCCGCCTTGGGCCACCAGTCCCCGGATGGGGAACAGGGCCACCGCGTGGCCCGGCGTGCGCATGGCCGCGACCAGGGCGTCGATCTCGGCCTGGTTGCCGCGTCGCTCCAGCTCGGTCATGCCCGGCAGGCTGAGCATGCAGCGCTGGAAGTTGCGGGGGCCGTTGATCGCGCCGCGCACGTCGCCCCGGGCCCAGGCCGCCGCGGCGGTCCGCGACGCGCCGGCCCCGGCGGCGACCTCGTCGAGCACGCCCTCCAGGCACACCCGGCCGGCGGCCTCGGAATGGCCGCGCACCGCCGCCTTTGCCAGGGGCATCAACTTGTAGGACGCCACCGGCCGCGCCTTGACGCCATGCTTGCGCGCCAGCCGCCCCACCGTGCGCTCGGGCTCGAACGGGTCGAGCTTGGCGCTCTTGCGATAGTCGCCGGCGATCTCGATCCCGGCCCCCAGCGGGCTCCAGACGCTGTAGGCGTCGGGCCTCTTGCGCAGCTGGGCACGGACCTGGGCCAGCTTGGGCGCCAGGTCGGGCACGGCGGCGTCGAGGGGCTGGCGAGACTTCAACTTGCCGCGCAAGGCCAGCAGGGCGGGGATGTCGGTGACGCCCGCCTTGCCCTCGGGCGGCAGGATCAGGGCGAAGGCGCCGTCCATCCGCCGCTCCAGCACCGACTTGTCCCACGGCTGGTTGTTGGGCAGCGAGTGCAGGGTGCCGAGCAGATAGAGCGTTGTGTCGCCGTCGGAGATCCGCCACCAGGCCGGCCCCGGCAGCTTGGCGTTGACCACCAGGGCCTCGACGACATTGGCCTCGGGATCGTCGATCACCTGGGCGTGGGCCGTTCCAGCGACCAGGGCGAAGCTCGCCAGCATCCAGGGCCATGATCGCCGCATGTCGGGTCTCCGGAGGAAGTTGTTGCTGCATGAGCGCCCCACCTGCCCCTTTTGTTCAACCGTCATCCGGTCATCCCTTCCCTCCCCTTTTTGGCCCTTTATGGGAGGGTGGCGGCGAAGCCGACGGATGGGGCTACGCCGCCTGCCTCATCAAGCCCCACCCGACCCCTTCGGGGCCACCCTCCCCAGAGCGGGGAGGGAAAAGCCATCCATCACTCCCCCGGCGTCGTCACCACGAACCCCCGCCCGCGCAGTTGGTCCAGCACCCCATCCTGCGCCAACAGCGACCGCAGTTCGATCACCGCCACCGCCTTGCCGGGCTTGCCAAGCGCCGCGGCGATGGCCGCCACCGCGTCGTCGCGCCCCGACCGCAGCTCGCGGGCGATCGAGGGGGTCGAGGCCAGGCAGCGCGAGAAGCCGCGATCGGCCGAGACCATGGCCCGCACCTCGCCCCGCGCCCAGCGCTCTGACAGCAGCTTGATCCCACCCTCGCCGCTCTCGGCCTGGCGCAGGCCCGCGTCGAGACACAGTTCTTGCAGCGGCTGGGGCGCGGTCCCCAGGGTCTTGACCGCCTCGACCAGGCTGTAGCCCGGCAGGGTCTGGATGCGCGGCCGGTCGGCGATGTCCTTGCTCCTGGCGATCTCGCGGATCGTGTCGGTCACCCCGCCCACGCTGATCGACAGATTGCCGTCCTGCGAATTGGCGACCACAAAGCCGGCGAACGCGGGCTTGACCTCATCCAGGCTGTCCAGCTTCTGTTTGCTGGCCTCCAGCCGCGTCTCCAGCCGGGCCCGCAGCTCGGGCGGCAGGGTCTGGCGCATCGGCGTCGAGCTGATGAAATAGCGTTTGCCGCCCAGGGCCAGGGCGACGATCCGCACCAGGCTGACATCGGCCTCCTGGCCCATGATCAGCACATTGGCCCCGTCCAGCCGCCGCTTCAGCACCGAGCTGTCGACGTCCAGTTTCGAAGGCGTCAAGGCCGGCACGCCCAGCACATAGACCACGGTGTCGGCGTCGCTGACCTTCCACCAGGCCGGACCCGGCAGGCGGGCATTGACCACCAGGGCCTCGACCAGATTGGCCTCGGGGTCGACGCGGTGAAGTTCGATCGGGCCCGAGGCGTCGACCGCCTGCTGGGCCAAGGCGGGGGTGGAGATCAACAGCAACCCGGCCAGGCTGGCGGCGAGACGTCCAATCATCACTATCTGTGATCCTCGAAGGGCGGCGGAATCGATCTAGGATAATCGGTCTTCCCGCACTTGGACGGCCCCGAGCTTGGCCGGTCAAATTACGAAGACGCAATGCGGTCCTTCCGCGCCCGAAAGCCCACTCCCGATGCCGATCCGCCGCCTGCCGCCCGAGACCGTCAACCGCATCGCCGCCGGCGAGGTGGTCGAACGACCTGCGAGCGCCATCAAGGAGCTGGTCGACAACGCCATCGACGCCGGCGCCACGCGGATCGAGGTCGAGGCCCATGGCGGCGGCCTGACCCGCATTCTCGTCGCCGACGACGGCTGCGGCCTCTCTGCCGAGGAGCTGCCGGTGGCCATCGAGCGCCACGCCACCAGCAAGCTCGCGCCAGACGCCCAGGGCCTTTGGGACCTGCTGGCCATCCACACCCTGGGCTTTCGGGGCGAGGCCCTGCCGTCGATCGGCTCGGTGGCGCGGCTGTCGATCGCTTCGCGAGCAAAGGGCGCGCGCGACGCCTTCGCCATCCTGGTCGAGGGCGGCAGCGTCGGCGACGTGGCCCCCGCCGCCTTCGCCGGCGACCACGGGGCGCGGATCGAGGTGCGCGACCTGTTCTACGCCACCCCTGCCCGGCTGAAGTTCATGAAGTCCGAGCGCGCCGAGGCTCTGGCGATCACCGAGGAGATCAAGCGCCAGGCCATGGCCAACGAGTCCGTCGGCTTCAGCCTGGACATCGACGGCCGCCGGGTCATCCGCCTGGCGCCCGAGCATCCCGGACCGCAGGGCCGCCTGGCCCGGTTGTCGGCCGTGCTGGGCCGCGACTTCCAGGACAACGCCATCGAGATCGACCAGACCCGCGACGGCGTGCGGCTCACCGGTTTCGCCGGCCTGCCGACCTACAACCGCGGCAACGCCGCCCACCAGTACCTGTTCGTCAACGGCCGGCCGGTGCGCGACCGGCTGCTGCAGGGCGCCCTGCGCGCCGCCTATGCGGACTTTCTCGCGAGGGACCGCCACCCGACGGCGGCGCTCTACATCTCCCTCGACACCTCGGAGGTGGACGTCAATGTCCACCCGGCCAAGGCCGAGGTGCGGTTCCGCGACCCGGCCCTGGTGCGCGGTCTGATCGTCGGGGCGCGGCGCCATGCGCTGGCGGGGGCGGGACACCGGGCCTCGACCACCACGGCGGCGAGCGCGCTGGAGGGGTTCCGGGCCCAGT
>JACMOF010000143.1 GCA_014378155.1 Caulobacter sp.
CCGCGTGACCAGACGGGCGACCAGACTGCCCAACACCCCCCCCAGCGCCGACAGGCCGATCCAGTAGATCAGGCGGGGGACGATCGGCATGGCGCCGCTCCCGAGCGCGCCGATCAGGGCCAGGAAGGCGCCGGGCGCCGCCCCCACGGCGGGCGGCCCGCCGGAGCTCTTCTGGAAGGGGGGCCGGGGGCCACCGGGGCAAGGCGCGCCGCCCCGCGGGCGGCGCCGGGGGCGGCGGCCGCCGCCTTCCTGGCCCTGATCGGCGCTCTCGGGAGCGGCGCCATGCCGATCGTCCCCCGCCTGGCCTATTGGATCGGCCTGTGTGTGCTGGGCGCGGTGCTGGGCAGCCTGGTCGCCCGTCTGGTCACGCGGTTGCGACCGGATATCGACGCGCCCTGGCTGCGGGGCCCTGTCATCGTCGCCGTACTGACGCCGCTGTTCACCCTGCTGGTCTGGGTCGCCGGCGGTCGCCAGGCTCTGACCCCGCGCATCGTCGCCACCTATCTTGGCGCCACCCTGGTGGTGACCAGCGGCATGACAACCCTGATGCTGCTGGCCACCCAGCGGCGGGTCGAAACCCACGCCGCCCCGCCGGAAGCCGCCCCGCCCCGCTTCCTTGAACGCCTGCCGCCTCGCCTGCGCGGAGCCGAGATCCACGCCGTCGAGGCCGAGGACCACTATCTGCGGCTGCACACCTCCAAGGGACAGGACCTGATCCTGCTGCGCCTGTCCGACGCCGTGGCGGAGCTCGAGGGCATCGAGGGCGCCCAGACCCACCGCTCATGGTGGGTGGCCCGCGACGCGGTCGAGACCGCCAAGCGCGGCGACGGCCGCGCGACCCTGACCCTGAAGGGCGGCGTCGAGGTTCCGGTCAGCCGGGCCTATGCGCGGGGGCTGCGGGAAGCGGGATGGTTCTGAGTCTGACTTTGGCCGCCTAGAACTCTTCCCACTCGTCGGCCTTCATCGCGACGGCCGTGTTTCCGCGCGACGCGGGGGCGGAACGTCCTGGACGGACGGCCGTGTTGGGACGAGCGGGCGCCGGCGAGCGCCGGGCCGGTGCGAAGGCCGCCTCGGCGCCGACCTTGAAGCGCCCGACCAAGGCCGACAGTTCGGTGGCCTCGTTTTTCAGCGAGTGGGTGGCGGCGGTGGCTTGCTCGACCATGGCGGCGTTCTGCTGGACCACCTGGTCCATCTGGTTCACGGCGGTATTGACCTCGTGCAGGCCGGTCGATTGTTCGGTGGCCGAGGCCGAGATCTCGGTGACCAGGGCGTCTATCGACGCCACCTGCTCGACGATGCGGCGCAGGGCCTCGCCGGTCTGGCCGACCAGATTGACGCCGGCCTCGACCTGCTGGGTCGAGGTCGAGATCAGGGTCTTGATCTCCTTAGCGGCGTCGGCCGAGCGTTGGGCCAGGGCCCGCACTTCCTGGGCGACAACGGCGAAGCCGCGGCCCGCGTCACCGGCCCGGGCGGCTTCGACGCCGGCGTTCAGGGCCAGCAGGTTGGTCTGGAAGGCGATCTCGTCGATGACGCCGATGATCTGGGCGACCTGGGCGGACGAGGTCTCGATCTCGGTCATGGCGCTGACCGCCTGGCTGACGATCTTGCCGGATTTCTCGGCGTCGACGCGGGCCACGGCAACCACGCTGGAGGCCTCCTTGGCGCCGGCG
>JACMOF010000144.1 GCA_014378155.1 Caulobacter sp.
ATAAAAGGTACTCTAGGGATAACAGGCTGATTTTGCCCAAGAGTCCATATCGACGGCAAAGTTTGGCACCTCGATGTCGGCTCATCACATCCTGGGGCTGGAGCAGGTCCCAAGGGTTCGGCTGTTCGCCGATTAAAGTGGTACGTGAGCTGGGTTCAGAACGTCGTGAGACAGTTTGGTCCCTATCTGCCGTGGGTGTTCGAAGCTTGAGAGGATCTGTCCCTAGTACGAGAGGACCGGGATGGACATACCTCTGGTGGACCTGTCATGGCGCCAGCTGTGCAGCAGGGTAGCTAAGTATGGAATAGATAACCGCTGAAAGCATCTAAGCGGGAAACTAACCTCAAAACAAGGCTTCGCTGAGGATCGTGGAAGACTACCACGTTGATAGGCCAGGTGTGGAAGCGCGGCGACGCGTGAAGCTTACTGGTACTAATAATCCGATCGGCTTGATCGTTTCTCAGCAAAACTCATTCGATTTTCGAATACGACAATGTCTTCTCGCACATACTCTTTGGGCTAACGCGATTCGCGCTGCTTGAGCCCAAGGATCTGATGTCCGCCTGGTTGACCTGGTGGTTATGTCGGAGGTTCCCCACCCGATCCCATTCCGAACTCGGTCGTTAAGCCCTCCAGAGCCGATGGTACTTCGTCTTAAGGCGCGGGAGAGTAGGTCGCCGCCGGGTCTACCAGACGGATAGATGATTGTAATATGGGCCGTCGCCCATCTCTCGAACAGTTCTTCCTTTACAACGCCGCTCTTGCCGCGGGATGGAGCAGCCCGGTAGCTCGTCAGGCTCATAACCTGAAGGTCGCAGGTTCAAATCCTGCTCCCGCACCCAAGATCTCAAAGCCCCGCCTGGCATTCGCCAGCGGGGCTTTTTGCTGTTCCGGTCTCCGTCGGGATCGCGCCGACGTGTGTCTGCCGAGAAATACAACCTAAAGGATTGCGCTCTCGCACGATCCCGCTATGTTTGCAGCGGAGACGGGGGTGGACCATGGCTGAACGGACGACACTGCGGTCGCTGATCCAGGGCATCGCCGGCGCTATTGCCAGCGCCCAGCAGGAGATCGAGCGCCAGCAGATCCTCAACCTCGGGGCCTTCTTCGACCAGACCCTGCGGCCGTTGATGATGAGCCTGCGGTTGCCGTCAATGCGGCACGGGGTCGAGCCGGGGTCCGAGGACCTCGTCGATATCCCCCTGCTGACGCTGCTGCCTCTCAACCCGCTGCGCATCAGCGAGGCCCAGGTTGAGTTCGATATCGAACTGGGCGGAGTCGAGTCCGATGGCGAGCTGGACTCGCCAAATACCATTCAGGCCACGGATGACGCCCACACGCTTGTGGCACCACAGCCAAAGGTCCGGCGCATTTTCGCCGATGCCTTCAGCGGGGCGTCTTCGGCCAAGGGACCGAAAGCTCACGTGTTGATCAAGGTCCGGGACGCCGAAGTGCCCGAGGGGCTGGCCCGTCTGCTGACCGAGTTGAACAAGATGCACGGCACACGGCCGGCACCAGCCGAGCCCAACTGAGGATGCAAGCCGCATGACGCGGCGTTGCTGAAACGGGCCGCGCTGGGCGGCCCCTATGCGGGGAGTGAAGATAATGGCGGATGGTGAACTCGTCGATATGGCGTCCCAATTCAAGGGACTGCCGATGGCCGATCTTATCGGCGGACCTCTGCGCGCGGCATGCGACGCGCAGATTGCGCTCGCGAATGCGACGGCAACCTTCGTCAAGGTGGTGGGTTTCAAGCCGCCCACCACGGGCGATGATCCGAACGCCGTGGGGGACATCCGCACGGCGCAGTTCAAATTCACCCGTTCGAAGATGAAGGACGACGGCACCGGCACTGAAGACGAGGACGTCGTCATGGACGTCCCCCTGCTGGCGATCGTCAAGGTGCCGTCCCTCTTCATCGACACCGTCGACATTACCTTCGACATGGAGGTGAAATCCTCGAGTTCCCAGAAGGAGTCCGAGGACAAGGCGGGCAAATTTGCCGCCGACATGGAGGCCGGCTGGGGCTGTTTCAGCATCAAGGTCCACGTCGAGGGTTCGGTGGCGACCCACAAGGAGAACACCCGTTCGTCCGACAACTCGGCCAAATACCATGTCGAGGTCCACGCCTCGGACAAGGGGATGCCTGAGGGGCTGGCCCGCGTCATGGACATCATGAATGGGGCGATCGTGCCCAAGGCGCTGCCGAAGGCGGCCTGACGCCTGGACTGAAGGAGTTTCGCCTTGGCCGACGACAGGTTCCAGCTCTCTGACATGCGGTTCGTGAAGCGCATCGTCGTGGGCAGCCAGAACCCGTCGCCGATCAAGTCGGAAGAGGAGATCGAGCAGGCGATGGGACTGTTGAACCGTTGCCTGACCGACCTGCCCAGGGGGGTGATCGTGGGCCTGGAGAAGAGCTTCTCATTGCTTAATATAGGCGAGCACCAGGTTGTGTTGCAGTACACGGTCTATCACGTGGGCTTTGCGCGCCGGCCGGCGTGGCTGGAGTGACGGACGAGGTTGCCGATACGCCCTGGAGCGAACGGACGGTCCCGCGGCTCGAGGCGGCGTACCGGGCCGGACGGTCCTGTCTGGCCGGGACCGGTCTCCGGCTGGAGGTCGTGGAGGTCCGCTGGACCGAGCACACGGGAAAATGGGGATGTCTGGTTGCAATGATCGTCTGGCTCGCCGCGCGGCTCGGCCTCGCGCGATTCCTGCCGGCGACTGGCGTCCAGGTGACGGTGCGGATCACGGAGGGCCGGAACGGGGGGGTGCAGATTTCACGGGAGATCTGCACCCCGCGGCTGCGGCCGGCTAGCTGGCGGTGATGTCATAGGCCACGGGGAAGTGGTCCATATTCATCATCACCTGGCCCACTGCGTCGGCGTTCAGTCCCGTGAGGGCGTCGATCGCGGTCACCTTGACGCCGCCGGATGCGACGGCGAAATCCAGACAACCCCAGGGACTGGGCTTGAAGTCGAAGACCGTGCCTGTGATCTGATAATCTGGATCTGTCTGCACCGCCCGTTCGGCCTTGGACCACTGGGTGTAGGCCACGCCCTTGGCCGAGAGTGTCTTGGGCAGCACGGCGAACGACAGGCTGACCGCCTTGGCGGTGTCGACCGCCGTGACGCCGGAGCTGTTGAAGTCGCCGATGAAGACCGCGTTCTGACCCTTCATCGCGATCAGGGCCAGATCGTCCGCCAGCTTGCCGCCCGCGACACTGGCGTTGGCGTGGATGAACCAGATGTAGATCAGGCGCGTCGTGACTGGATCCTGCCAGGTCACCCGGGTCAGGTTCCGCTTTGTCTGCTCGCCGTCCCAGTCCCCGCTTGGGATGCCTTCGGCCGTCTTGCAGCCCTTCGTCGTATTGGCCACATAGACGACCTGGTTCAGGTGGGTGCCCGGATTTTCACTGACGCACGCCGCCTTGTAGGTGGCTCCGAACGATCCGGCACCGCCCGAGGTGGCGTAGACGTCAGCTTGCGCCTTGTTGCTGATTTTGGCGCTCACCTCATCCAGGCAGACAATGGAGGGCTGCACCGCCAGAATTCGGTTCGAAATCATGGCCCGCTTGGTCTCGTCGAACACGCTTGTCCCGCCGGCCGGCGCGGTGCAGTTCCAATACATCACCCGCATCGAGAGTCTCCTGGCGTACGCGGCACGTCGCGAGGGCGATGGCCTGCCGCCGGAGAAAGATTAACGTATAACGTGTATAATTGCGACTCTAGATGGTGGTTGTGGCGTTCTGATTCGCGTCCCACCAGCGCACGGCGTCCGCGTCGCGGGCGCTGAGCTCGGGATAGGCGGGGTCGGAACCGACGTCCGGCACGCGCCGCCATGAGCGGGCGCATTTGGGGTGGTCGGCCAGACGCACATCGACCGTGATGGCCTCGCCACCGGCGGTCAGTTCCGCGCCCGACGTCCGGAAGACCTCGGCCGGATCAAGACCTTTGAAGGCGGTGAAGGCGTCTGCCGGGCCCTTGATAACCGGCCAGGCGTCGAGCGCACCGCCGATGACCTTGTCGCGCCGCGAGGATTCAAGCGCCTCATTGACCGTCTCAAGCACGGTCTGCACCCTGGCCCAGCGCGCGGCCTCAGCCTCGTTCTGCCAGTCCGCCGGCGTTTCGGGGATCACCCGGGCGCAATTGGAGCCCGCGTCCGGATACCGCGTGCCCCAGGCCTCCTCCATGGTGAAGGGCGTCAGCGGCGCCAGCCAGGCGGTCAGGCGCATGAAGACCTCATGCATCACCGTGCGGGCCGCGCGGCGGCGGATCGCGTCGGGGCGGTCGCAGTAGAGGCTGTCCTTGCGGATGTCGAAATACAGGGCCGACAGGTCGTTGGAGCAGAACTCCAGCACCGGCCGGACGACGTCCTGGAAGCGGTATTCGGCGTAGGCAGCGCGCACGTCGCGATCGAGCTCCCACAGCCGATGCAGGATGAATTTCTCCAGCGGCGGCATGTGGTCGAGCGGCAGCCGCTCGGCCTCGTCGAAACCGACCAGCGCCCCGAGCAGGTAGCGGACCGTGTTCCTCAGCTTGCGATAGGCGTCGACCGTGGTCTGCAGGATCTGTTTGCCGATCCGCTGGTCCTCGGCATAGTCCACCAGCGACACCCA
>JACMOF010000014.1 GCA_014378155.1 Caulobacter sp.
AGGATGCGATGGCGGCGGCTTCGGTCACGCGCACCGCGTCCAGGACCAGCGAGCGGTCCAGGGTCTTCGAACTCATCAACGTCTCCCAGCCTATGCGAGGCTTGAACTTCCGACCGCTTTTCGCGGTTCTCAGATGCGCGCTACGCGCAAAAGGCGGGGACGCTCTAGCACGGCGTGCAGTTTTTCGATGCGGCTAATCGCGTCCAGGAGATTGGATTCGGGAGTCGCATGGGTGACGAGCACGATCGGCACGCCCCCCGCCCCTTCGACGGGCTTCTGCAGGAAGCTGTCGATCGAGACCGCGCATTCGGCCAGGGTTTCGGAGATGGCGGCGATGGCGCCCGGCTCGTCGCGGACCATGATCCGCAGATAGGCCTTGCCGACCGACTTCGAGGGATCGACGGCCACGAAGGGTTTAAGTTGGCCGGCCGGGGCCTGGAACACCGGGCGCACGGCGTTGGTCATCACGTCAGCGATGTCGGCGGCCACGGCGGCGGCGGTCGGGCCCGCGCCGGCGCCGGGTCCCTGGATGTAGATCCGGCCGATCCGCTTGCCCTCGATGAACAGCGCATTGAGCGCCCCGCCGGCCTGGGCCAGCGGATGCTCCAGCGGGGTGAGGCTGGGATGGACCTTCACGGCCACGCCGTCGTCGGTCTTGGCGGCGCTGGCCACCAGCTTGATACGGTAGCCCAGGTCCTTGGCCAGCCTGATGTCGAGAAGCTCGACCTCGCTGACGCCCTCGATCTCGGCGGCGCCGAAATTGGGCGCGCAGCCGAAGGCCAAGGCGGCCAGGATGCTGATCTTGTGTCCGGCGTCGAAGCCGCCGACGTCCATGGTCGGGTCGGATTCGGCGTAACCCAGGGCCTGGGCCTCGCGCAGCACCTCGGCGAACGATCGGCCGGTCTTCTCCATCTCCGAGAGGATGAAATTGCAGGTGCCGTTGAGAATGCCGGCCACGCTGATCACGTCGTCGCCGACCATCGCCTCGCGGAGCATCTTCACCGCCGGCGTTCCGCCCATCACGGCGGCCTCGAACAGCAGCGGCGCGCCATTGGCCTCGGCTAGGCCAGCCAGTTCGGCGCCGTGCTCGGCGATCAGGGCCTTGTTTGCGGTGACCACAGGCTTACCCAGCTTCAGAGCCGCCTCGACAGCGGCCTTTGCCGGACCATCGCTGCCGCCGACCAGTTCGACGAACAGGTCGACATCCGGCGACGAGGCCAGCGCCACCGGATCGTCGAACCAGGTCAGGCCAGAGATATCGACCGTGCGCGGCCGCGAGCGCGAGCGGGCCGAGACCGCCGTCACAATGGCGCGGTCGCCGGCCGGCGCGAAGTCTGGACGCTCGCTCAGGAACTGCAGCAGCCCACCGCCAACGGTGCCGAGGCCGGCGACGCCGATGCGCCAGGTCTTTTGTGTCATGTTCTGTCTCGTTTCTTGGCCTTGCATCGCACCGGACCCAGCCCCCAACCATCTCCCCGGCGAAGGCCGGGGCCAGGCCTTCGCCGGGGAGACGGAAAAGAGTGATGCCCTTGGCGTCAGCTAGGCCTGTTCCATCTTGTTGTGCGCCTTGGCCAGGATGGCGTCGGCGTTGGCGATGAACTTCTTGACGTTGCGGGCGGCCTGCTTGATCCGCTGCTCGTTTTCCACCAAGCCGATGCGCACATAGCCCTCACCATACTCGCCAAAGCCGATGCCGGGGGCGACCGCCACGCCGGCCTCCTCGATCAGCAGGCGCGAGAACAGCATCGACCCGGCGGCCTCGTAAGCCGGCGGAATCTTGGCCCAGGCGAACATCGAGGCCGGCGGATTGGGGATGTCCCAGCCCGCCCGCTTCATCGACGACACCAGCGTGTCGCGACGGCTCTTATAGATGCCGCGGATCTCGTCGACGCAATCTTGCGGACCATTCAAGGCGGCGGCGGCGGCCACCTGCACGGGCGTATAGGCGCCGTAGTCGAGATAGGACTTCACCCGCGCCAGGGCCGAACAGATACGGGCGTTGCCGACCACCATGCCCACGCGCCAGCCGGCCATGGCGTAGGTCTTGGACAGCGAATTGACCTCGACAGCGATATCTCGCGCGCCATTGACCTGCAGGATCGAGGGCGGCGGATTATTCTCGAAATAGATCTCGCCATAGGCCACGTCGCTGATCACCAGCAGGTCGTGCTTCTTGGCCAGGGCCACGGCGTCCTTGTAGAAGTCCAGATCCACCGACTGGGCGGTCGGGTTGGACGGATAGGACAGGATCAGCACGCTGGGCGGCGGCACCGAATGCTTCACCGCCCGACTGATATTGGACAGGTACTGCTCGGGCGTCAGGGCCGGCACGTGGCGGATCACCCCGCCGGCCATGATGAAGCCGAAGGCGTGAATCGGATAGGCGGGGTTGGGACAGATGATCACGTCGCCCGGCGCGGTCAGGGCCTGGGCCAGGTTGGCGAAGCCTTCCTTCGAGCCCAGGGTGGCGATCACCTCGGTGTCGGGGTTCAGCTTCACGCCGAACCGGCGATCGTAATAGCCCGCCATGGCCTTGCGCAGCCCGGCGATGCCCTTGGATGCCGAGTAGCGGCCGGCCTTGGGGTCGCGCGCTGTCTCGATCAGCTTGTCGACGATGTGCTTGGGGGTTGGCATGTCGGGATTGCCCATCCCGAAGTCGATGATGTCGGTCCCCTCGGCGCGGAGCCGCGCCTTGATCTTGTTCACTTCTTCGAAGACGTATGGCGGCAGGCGACGGATACGGTGGAAATCGGAGGTCATGATGGCTCATTGCGCCGCTTCGGCGCGCCTGGAGCGAATTGTCGGGCATGGATAGACCCCGAGCGGGGCCTCGCCAAGCCAGTTCAAGGAAATTTATGCCTCCGTCGCCCTATTGGGGCTTGGACGGAGGCGCGGTCGCTCGGGCGCGCGCCGCCTTGGCGAAGGCTTCGGTCTCGGCGCGGTCGGCGTCGGTGGGGATGTCGCTGGCCGGGACCTTGGCGACACTGCGCGCCTTGGCGGCGTAAGCGTCGGTTTCCGACAGGGTCCAGGTGCTGGGCGCGGTGTCGCGCTTCAGCTGGTCGGCGGCGGCCTTCTCGGCGCCGACGGCCTTCTTGAACTGGACCGGGGTGCGCACGTCGGTCGGGATCGCCGGAATATCGGAGAAGCTCGGCTTCTTGGCGTGCCCGGAACCCTTGGCCGCGGCGTTCGCGGCGGCGGCGACCGGGGAACTCGGATCGGCTGGCGGCGGCGTGAATGGCGACGCGCAGGCGGCGAGCCCGAGGGCCGCGCCGCAGAAGAGTACGCCAAGACGTACGATTTTACCGGTTTCGTCGTTCATCTTGTCTCAGGTCTTATGCGATGATCGCGGCGAGTGAAAGGCCATCCGAACCGCGCAAGCGAGATGGCCCTGATAAGACGGTGGAAGGAAGCCCATGGCCAAGATCGAAACCTCCCCCAAACCACGTAAAAGAGCCGCGCCCAAGGCAGATGGGGCGCCCGCGGCTCCCAAGACCAAGGCGAAGGCCGCCCCCAAGGTTTCGCCGAAGCGCGAGCCCGAGCCCGACTCCCGCGCCGCCGCAGCCTCAGCCTCAGCCGAATCGACGACGCGCCGGGCGCCGCCACCAGAGGCGCCGAGGGGCTCCGCCGCCGCCATGCCCGACTTCGAGGCGTTCCTGTCGCCCCACCAACGGCAGATGATGGAGACCTTGTCGGCCAACCTGGCCCGCGCGGCCGTCACCGCCCAGGGCGCGATCGCCGAGGCCGCCCTGCGCCAGGCCGACCGTCCCGCCGCGTTGAGCCCCGACCCCTTCCATGTCGGCCCGGCCTTCAACGAAGTGATGACCAGCCTGGCCGCTCAGCCGGACCGGCTGCTGCGAGCCCAGGCCGATCTCTTCAGCCGCTACATGGACCTGTGGCAGTCAGCCGCTCGCAAGATGACCGGCGAGCCCACCCAGCCGATCGTGACCCCTGCCGCCGGCGACAAGCGATTCAGCGATCCGGACTGGGCGTCCAACCCGATGTTCGACATGATGAAGCAGAGCTACCTGCTGTCGTCGAACTGGCTGAACGACCTGGTCTCACAAGCCGAGGGCGTCGATCCCGCGTCCAAGCGCCGGGTCGAGTTCTTCACCAAGATGCTGACCGACGCGTTCTCGCCGTCGAACTTCCTGATCTCCAACCCCGCCGCCTTGCGCGAGGTGCGCCAGAGCAACGGCGAGAGCCTGGTGCGCGGCATGGCCAACTTCGCCGCTGACCTGGAGCGCGGCGGCGGCCAACTGGCCATCAGCCAGACAGACCTGGCCAAGTTCAGGGTGGGCGAGAACGTCGCCACCGCGCCGGGCAAGGTCGTCTACCAGAACGATATCCTGCAACTTCTGCAGTTCCAACCGACCACCGATCAGGTGCACGAGATCCCGCTGCTGATCTTCCCGCCGTGGATCAACAAGTTCTACATTCTGGACCTGCGCCCCGAAAATTCGATGATCCGATGGCTCACGGGCCAAGGCTTCACGGTGTTCGTCGCCTCGTGGGTCAATCCCGACAACCGCCAGGCCGACAAGACCTTCGAGGACTACATGTTCGAAGGGATCTACGACGCCACCCAGCAGGTGATGACCCAGACGGGCGTCGATAAGGTCAACACCGTCGGCTACTGTATCGGCGGCACCCTGCTGTCCTGCGCCCTGGCCCACATGGCCGCCAAGGGCGACAAGCGGATCAATTCGGCCACCTTCTTCGCCGCTCAACAGGACTTTTCCGAGGCCGGCGACCTGCTGCTGTTCACCGACGAGGCCTGGATCAAGACCATCGAGGCGCAGATCGACGCCCAGGGCGGCTACCTGCCCAGCCAGTCGATGGCCGACACCTTCAACAGCCTGCGCGGCAATGACCTGATCTGGTCGTTCTTCATCAACAACTACCTGATGGGCAAGGAGCCGCGCCCTTTCGACCTGCTGTTCTGGAACGCCGACCAGACGCGCATGCCCAAGGCCCTACACCTCTATTATCTGCGCAACTTCTACAGGGACAACGCCCTGACTCAGGGCCACCTGACCCTGGGCGGGGTGAAGCTGGACCTGTCGAAGGTCAAGACCCCGATCTATGTCCAGTCGTCCAAAGACGACCACATCGCCCCGTTCCGCAGCGTCTATCGCGGCGCGCGGGCCTTCGGCGGCCCGGTGACCTTCACCATGGCCGGCTCAGGCCACATTGCCGGCGTGATCAACCACCCGGACGCCATGAAGTATCAGCATTGGACCAACGAACACCTGCCCGGTTCGGTCGAAGGCTGGCGAGCTGGCGCAGAGGAGCATGCCGGGTCGTGGTGGCCGCATTGGGCGACCTGGCTGAAGGCCAGGTCGGGCAAGCTGGTCGCGGCCCGTGATCCCGCCAAGGGACCGCTGAAGCCGCTCGAGGACGCGCCGGGGAGCTTCGTGAGGGTGCGCTCAGACGCGGCTTAACGTCTGGCCGCTCGGCTAGAACGAGCGCTTCGGTCCAGATCGCGACGGGACACGGCGGGTGTTTGATTTTCTGGGGTCGCCGGTGGCGAAGACCGTGGGGGCGCTGTGAGGATACTTCTAGGTCTTTTGGCCATGATCGCGATTTCGGGTTGCGGCGTGGACACAGTCGGCGCCGGCGTTCCATCGGGAGGAGCTTCTTTGAGCGCGTTTACAGTGACCGGCGAAGGCCCTTGTGCCGGCGCCACGCCGGTGGGCTTCGTGACGCATTCCGATCTACTGATCTGGACCTGCAACGACGGACGGCTGATCGTATCGCCCCGCGCCGAGCCGATGCGAGTTCTGCGCGAAATCCGCGACGTGATTCCGATGCTCTCCTACTGGATCGAGCGACACGGGGATGGGGTCAGCCTGGTGAAGTTCCATAGTCCGGAGCCGGGCGACTATGCGCTTAAGGTCGCCGACCTGACGACTGGCGTGCTGTCGCGTCGCGTGATCACGCCAGTCGGATCCGACGTCATCGAGGCCGTCGAGGCCAATCCGGCGGCGGGCTGTCTGATGGTCGTCAGCGTCGATCCCCGGCAGTTCGAGCAGGTTGTGAGGCTTCACTCCTATCCGCGCCATGTGAGGATCTATCCCTACCGGTCCGGCGAAACCGCCGCCATCGACCTGTCACACGCCACGGCCGAACTCGATGTCGATCTGCACGAGACCGTGACGAACGGCGTGTCGGCTTTCGGCTCCTCGCTACGCTGCACCCGTAACGCCCAGGGTCGGGCGGTCATCTACGCGTCCAGCATCCGGGAGGTCCGGCCCGATCCGGATCGCCCCTACACCCTGACGCGCATCACCGTCTCCGGTTCGGTCGTGGTGGCGCGGGCCGCCTCAAACATCTTCATGGTCTCGCCGCGCGACGGCCACCTGCTGGGCGCGCTCGACCAAGATACCGGCACCGCCTGGAGGATCGATCCCGACCAGGACTTTGCCGAGATCGTGCCCGCCCGCGCCGGCTGGCGATGGGTGAGCTTCGATCCGCGCACCCGATCGGGCCTGCAAGCAAGACCCCACGGCTCTGCCCGAGGCGAGGTCGAGCTATCGCTTGTCCCGGCCTTGCCCGGCCAGTCTGCAACCCTATTAGGCGACGGCCAGACCTTCTACGACATCACGGTGAGCCCAGACCCAGGTGCGTTCATGGCCGCGCTCGACGTCCGGGGCGTCGTCGAAAACGACCAAACCCGCGAGATCGAAGGCGACCATATTATCTGGGTCGAGGGCCAGTGACGTGGAAAGAACGGACACGAAAAAAGGCGGCGGTCTCAACCGCAGAAAGAGGGACACGGCGGTCTCAACCGGTCATCGCAACGGCTCTTTCGAATACTTCGGCGGGTGTCTGGAAGTCGAGGGTTTTGCGAGGGCGGTTGTTGATTTCGAGGGCGACGGCGTCGAGTTGCTCCTGGGTGATGG
>JACMOF010000145.1 GCA_014378155.1 Caulobacter sp.
CACCCACTTGCCCCCACCTGACGGCTTCGCCGTCTGTCGCGGCGAGGGGGCGGAGCCTCGCGCGCCTGAGCTCTTCCCCCTCTGGGGGAAGACGATCGCGAAGCGATCCGTAGGGGGCAAGTGATCGCCGCACGGAGCCATGCCATTTCACCCCGCATACCGAAGCTGCTAACACCCCCCATGCTCACCGACCCCCTCTTCTACGCCGTCGCCATTCCCGCCGTGATCCTGCTGGGCCTGGCCAAGGGCGGGTTCGCGGGAATCGGAGTGGTGGCCGTGCCGATGATGGCGCTGGTGATCTCGCCGGTGCTGGCGGCGGCGATCACCCTGCCGATCCTGCTGGCCCAGGACGTCGTCAGCGTCTGGAGCTTCCGCAAGACCTGGGACAAGGGCCTGCTGATCCTGATGCTGCCGGGCGCGGCGGTCGGCATCTTTCTGGGTTGGGCCCTGGCCGCGCGGGTCTCGGTTTCGGCGGTCGAGCTGGCGATCGGCCTGATTTCCATCGCCTTCTCGCTGCAACGCCTGTGGGCCGAGCGGGCGGTGAAGGCGGCGAGGGCGGTTGAGGCCGGACCGGGCCGGCCATGGCTGGGCGCCCTTTGCGGCATGGTCGCCGGCTCCACCAGCCAGGTCGCCCATGCCGGCGGGCCGCCGTTCCAGATCTACGCCCTGCCCCGCCGCCTGCCGCGCGACGTGTTCATCGGCACCAGCGCCATCTTCTTCGCCACGGTCAACTGGATGAAGGTGCCGGCCTATATGGCGCTCGGCCAATTCACCCGCCAGACCCTGACCACGGCGGCGGTGCTGCTGCCCCTGGCCCTGGCCTCGACCTGGGCCGGGGTCTGGCTGGTGCGCCGGGTGCCGGCCGAGGGCTTCTACAAGGTCATCTATGTCCTGCTGATCGCGGTCGGCGGCAAGCTGGCCTGGGACGGCGCGAGCGGCCTGCTGGGCTGAGCGTTTTCTCTGTCATCAGCCCTATCCCGGACACGATGACCTGCGTTTATATGTCATCGATTGCGCGTACAGTGGGCGGGCCATGTCAGACACCACCAGCACTTCGCCGGCTGCCTCGCCGGCCTCCGTTCCGGCGACCGCGCCCGCGGACGTTCCGGCGACGCACTATCCCACGCCCGCCGCCAAGTGCGCCGACCTGATCGTCCATCTGACGGGCCTCGCCTGCGCCCTGCTGGGCGGCGGCATTCTGTTGGGCCTGGCGTTCGGCCTGGGCGATCTGAGCCAGGTGGCGGCGGTCAGCGTCTATACCATCGGCCTGATCACCATGCTGTCGCTGTCGACGGCCTACAACTTCGCCAAGGCCCGCTGGCGGCCTCTGCTGCGGCGCTTCGACCATGCCGGCATCTTCATCATGATCGCCGCCTCCTACACCCCCTTCACCACCCAGAATCTGCACGGCTGGTGGGCGATCGGCATGACCACGGCGGTTTGGACCGTGGCCGGCGTCGGCGTAGCGGCCAAGCTGCTGCTGCCGGGCTTGGACAAACGCTTCTGGGTCGGGCTGTACCTGGCGCTGGGCTGGCTGGTTCTGGTGGCCATCAAGCCGATGATCGACGGCATGGGCTGGGTCGCCCTGATGCTCCTGGCGATCGGCGGAGTGATCTATTCGACCGGCACGGTCTTCTACCTGATGAAGCGGCTGAAGTTCCGGCGGGCGATCTGGCACGGTCATGTGA
>JACMOF010000146.1 GCA_014378155.1 Caulobacter sp.
CGTACCGCGTAAGCGTAAGGAAAGGGCGGGTCTTCGGACCCGCCCTTTTTCTATGCGCGCCCGATAGGCGTCAGCGTCTTGCCCATCCGCACCAAGGGCACCTCGACCCCACTGGAGGTTGGCGCGGCGAAGCGCTCGATCTCCTGGTACCCGCAGGTCCGGTATAGCGGCTCGCCGGCCAGGGTCGCCGCCAGTTCGCAGCGCGAGAACCCCTCCCCCGCCGCCGCGCCTTCGCAGGCTTCCAGAATCAATCGGCCGACGCCCTTCCGCACGTGATCGGGGTGGGTGTACATCGCCCTCACCCTGGCCGCGTCCCGGGCCGGATCCAGCAGCGCGGCGTCACGCCCCGCCGAATGATCGCCGCCGAACAAGGTGGCGCGCCGGCTCCAGCCACCGCAGCCGGCCAGCACCCCGTCATCCTCGACCACGAAATAGGTGCCATCGGCCACGAGTTGGCTGTCCAGCCCCATGACCTCGAACGAGGCGGCCACGCCATCTGGGGTCAAAAACGGGGCCAGCAGTTCACCGATCGCCGCGTTCATCAGATCGCGCAAGGCGGGCAGGTCCTCGGGGACGGCGAGACGCAGGTTCAGACTCAAAGCGGATCGCTCCTTTGGCGCGGGCCAGCTTGGCCGCTCGAACGGTCGCCTCCAAGCCCGAAGCCGCGACAATGGCGCCCTTGGCGAAATTCTTTTATGACAACGTTGTCACAGCCAAAAGAATGCGCTACAGAAGTCCCAGCCCTTCTGGGCGTTTCCTCCTATGCCACTTTGGGCCGTCTTCCGCTCTCCTGCGAAGGCGGCCTTTTCTTTGGGCGCTAGAGCATTTTTCGAGCGAAGTGGTTGCGGTTCGCGTGAAGAAAATTGCGTCAAAACAGAAGATTAGAGCTCACGGCCTGACGCAGTCAGGTCGGGAAATGCTCTAGGCGCGGCGGCCGAGACGCGCCAAGGCGCCCACCGCCCCGGCCGCGAACAGACCGCTGCGCCAGGCGCTCTCGCGATCCGGCGCCAGGCCGCTGGCGGCGACCCTGGCGTCGAAATCCATCACCTGCCAGGTCCAGGCGTCATTGCCCGCGTGGATCACCACCGCGTAGTCGCGCACCTGCATCTGGTCGTAGGCCATCTCATCGCTCCTTGATGACGCGTGTCACCAAACTGAAGCGGTCGTGTCGTCCCCCGATGCCGGGGGTTTCCAGGGCGGGCGGAGGGAGCGTGGGGGTTTGGTGCAGAACTTATAAATGTTGTCATCCCGGACAAGCGCGCAGCGCGCGGATCCGGGGCCGACGCGTGAACGCAGGGGCTTCCGGCGGTCCCGGATCAGCGGCCCTGCGGGCTTGTCCGGGATGACAGGCTTGGAAGCTACCCCGTCACGACCCGCCCGCCCTCGACCACCACCGGCCAAGGTGACAGCCGCGCCCCGACACAGGGTCCGCCGACGCAGGCCCCGGTCTCGACCTCGAACAGCGCCCCGTGCCAGGAGCAGGCGATCAGGCCGCCGTCGTCGGTCAGATAGCGGTCCAGCACCTGGGCCAGGGGCAGGCCGGCGTGCGGGCAGCGGTCGACATAACCAAACGCCGCCCCGCCCCGGCGCACCACGAAGCCGTGGAAGCGCTTGTCGCCGATCTGCAGGACATAGTTCCGCGCGCCCGGGTCGGCGATCTGGTCGAGCGGGCCGAGCTTCACCCCGGCCGGCGTCGTCCACACCCGACCGCCAGCCCTGGCGTCCGGCGCGGTCTCTTGGCTCAAACGCGCTCGACCGTCTGTTCGATGGCGCCGAAGATCGAGTGGCCCTTGGCGTCACGCATCTCGATGCGGACCATGTCCTCGCCCAGAAGGAAGGACGTCTTGGCCGCGCCGCCCAGGATGGTCTCGACCGTGCGCAGCTCGGCCAGGCACGAATAGCCCAGCCCCCCCTCGGCGATCGGCTTGCCGGGGCCACCGTCTGCGCCGCGATTGCTGACCGTGCCCGAGCCGACGATAGTGCCCGCCGCCAGGCCGCGGGTCTTGGCGGCGTGGGCCACCAGGGTCGCGAAATCGAAGGTCATGTCGACGCCGGCGTCAGCCTTGCCGAAGTCCTTGCCGTTGAGGGTGACCAGCAAGGCGCCGTGCAGCTTGCCGTCCTTCCAGGCCTCGCCCAGGGCGTCGACCGAGACGGCGACTGGCGAGAAGGCGCTGGCGGGCTTGGACTGGACGAAGCCAAAGCCCTTGGCCAGTTCGCCGGGGATCAGGTTGCGCAGGGAGACGTCGTTGCAGAGCATGACCAGGGTGATGGCGGCCAGGGCCTCCTCGCGGGTCGCGCCCAACGGCACGTCGCCGACGATCACCGCCACCTCGCCCTCCAGGTCGCAGCCCCAGGCGGCGTCGGCCAGCGGGATGGTGTCACGCGGACCGAGAAACCCGTCGGAGGCCCCCTGGTACATCAGCGGATCGGTCCAGAAGGTCTCGGGCATTTCGGCGCCCCGCGCCTGCCGCACCAGTTGGACGTGGTTCACATAGGCCGAGCCGTCCACCCACTGATAGGCGCGCGGCAAGGGGCTGGCGGCGTCATGCTCATGGAACCGCTCCAGCGGCACGCCGCCATCCTCGACGCTCAGGGCCAGGGCCTTGAGCATGGGCTCGCAGCGCTCCCAGTCATCGAGGGCGGCTTGCAGGGTCGGCGCGATCGTTCCGGCGTCGGTGAACCAGGCCAGGTCGTTGGAGACCACCACCAGCCGGCCGTCACGGCCGCCCTTCAGGGACGCGAGCTTCATGGGCGCTTCCTCTTCATTTTCTTGTTAGGGCAGGACGGCTTTGGGAAAGCCCATCCAGCAGGCGTCATAGTCGGCCTGAAGCGCGCAAGTCTCCAGCGCGAACTTCGTGGGGCGGATCACCCAGCGGCTTTCGAACATGAAGGCCATGGTCCCGTCGATCCTGTGCGGCTTCAAATCCGCCGCCGTCGCGCCCGCATGGCTGGCCACGTCGGGGCCGTGATCGCTCATCATGTTGTGCAGGGACGCCCCGCCGGGGCTGAAGCCGCCGGCCTTGGCGTCATAGGCGCCGGTGACCAGGCCCATGAACTCGCTCATCACGTTTCGGTGGAACCAGGGCGGGCGGAAGGTGTGCTCGGCCACCATCCAGCGCGGCGGGAAGATCACGAAGTCCACATTGGCCGTGCCGGGGATCTCGCTGGGCGCGGTCAGCACGGTGAAGATCGACGGGTCGGGGTGGTCGAAACTGACCGTGTTGATCGTGTTGAACCGCGCCAGGTCGTACTTGTAGGGCGCCAGATTGCCGTGCCAGGCCACCACGTCCAGCGGGCTGTGGTCCCAGGTTCCGGCCCACAGCCCGCCCTGGAACTTCTGGATCACCTGGGTGGGACGATCGACGTCCTCGAAGGCGGCGACAGGCGTAAGGAAGTCGCGGCTGTTGGCCAGGCCATTGGAGCCGATCGCACCCAGCTCCGGCAGGCGGAACATCGGGCCGTAGTTCTCGCAGACATAACCGCGCACGGGCCCATCGACCTCGACGCGGAAGCGGACGCCGCGCGGGATGACCACGATCTCGCCCGGCGCGGCGTCGATCAGGCCCAGCTCGGTAACCAGGCGCACCGCGCCCTGCTGGGGCACGATCAACAGCTCGCCGTCGGCGTTCTGGAACACCCGGTCGGCCATCGACGTGTTGGCGAGATACAGGTGCGCGGCCATGCCGGCTTGGGTCGCCACGTCGCCGTTGCCGGCCAGGGTTGTCAGGCCGTCCACGAAGTCCGTCGGCTCGGCGGGAATGTCGAGCGGGTCCCAGCGCATGCGGTTGGGGGTCGGCTCGGCGACATCGAACGGGCCGCTCTTCAGGCGATCCTGGACATAGGGCGCATAGGGACCATGGCCAGCGCTGGGCCGCAGGCGATAGAGCCAGCTGCGGCGGTTTTCATGACGCGGCGCGGTAAAGGCCGTGCCCGACAGCTGCTCGGCATAGAGGCCATAGGGCGGCCGTTGCGGCGAGTTCTGACCGACTGGCAGCGTGCCAGGCACGGCCTCGGTGGAGAAGTGGTTGCCGAAGCCGGATTGGTAGGCGGGCGCGTCAGTCATGCGGTTCTCACAAACACCCCCACCTCCCTTCATCCCGGCGAAGGCCGGGACCCAAGCCGAGCTCGGAAGCGATAAGCGGCGGTTCGATCGTTCTGGGCCAAGCCGAAATCCAGCTTGGGTCCCGGCCTTCGCCGGGATGAAGGGAAAGAGAATAGAACCCTTCCCGCGCCGCTCGAAAAGCCCCTCAAGCCTCGACGGTAATCACCCCACGCCGAATCTGATCCAGCTCGATGCTCTCGAACAGCGCTTGGAAATTGCCGTTGCCGAAGCCCTGATTGCCCTTGCGCTGGATAATCTC
>JACMOF010000147.1 GCA_014378155.1 Caulobacter sp.
ATCGACGGGACGGTCCACATAGACCAGGCGGTCCACGGGCACTTCCACCCGCTTCTCGATGATGCGATCGACCGGGCGATCGACATAGACGGGACGGTCATCGGGCACTTCGACCCGCCTTTCAATATAGACCGGCTGCTTGACGACCTTCTCCACATAGACCGGGCGCTCGACGACCTTGACCCGGACAGTCGGCCGGGGCGCGGGCTTGCGAGCAGGCGCCGGCTTGGGCGCGGGCCGGGTGATGGGTGTGACGTGCGCGGGATAACCGTCGGCCAAGGCGGCCGAGGCCGGCGCCAAGGCGGCGAACGTCAAGCTCGCGACTCCGACCAAAAGGATTGTCTTCGGGTTCATACTCAACGCCTTTTTTTCCGACCAAGCCGCCACGCACCTCGCGGACGCGCCCCCGATGCGTGTCCGAAAAGCGTCCCATTCTGGGTCGCGACAGGATGTTGGGAGCAAGGCTCGGACCAGTCCAGAATTCCGCTCGTCCGGGCAAAATCCTAGAGGCCGAAGATCCGCCGCAGCCATTTCGGGACATGGCGCGGATGCTCCACCTCGCGATTCTCGTCTGGAACATCGTGCAGGCGCCCCTCGGGCGCGCTGTCCTTCGCGATCAAGCCCGCCTTCAGGCCGCTGGTCATGAAATCCTTCCATATCCGGGCCGGGATGTCGCCGCCGACCACGCGATTCATCGGCGAGTGGTCGTCATTGCCCACCCACACCCCGACCACCAGGTCGCCGCTAAAGCCGACAAAGAGCGCGTCGCGGTAGTCCTGGGTGGTGCCGGTCTTGCCATAGGCCCGCTGCGGCAACCGCGCCGCGCGGCCGGTGCCTTCCTGGACCACGGCCCCCATCAGGTCGAGCAGTTCGGCCCGCATCGCCGGCTCCAGCGGTTTCGTCTGGATCGGTGCGGCAAGCGGACGACCGTAGGGTTGGATCGGCATCTGGCCGGACGCCACGGCTGCGTAGGCGCTGGTCAACTCCAGCAGGTTGGTCTCGGCGGTGCCCAGAGCCAGGGTGGCGTCGTCCTCGCGCAGCGGCGAGGTGATCCCCAGGTCGCGCGCCGCCCGCACCACGGCCTCGCCGCCGGCCTGCTGGTACACCCGGGCGGCAATGATGTTGTTGGACTGGGCGAAGGCGTCGCGCAGGGCCAGATCGCGCCCGCCGCCGCCCTCGTAATTGGCCGGCGTCCAGCCGCCGATCGTCACCGGTTCGCCCACCACCAGATTGTCCGGCGTGGCGCCGTCGCGCAGGGCGGCGAGGTAGACGAACAGCTTGAAGGCGCTGCCCGGCTGACGCTGGGCCTGAACGGCGCGGTTGAACGGGCTCTGGCGGTAATTGCGCCCCCCGACCATCGCCACCACTTTGCCATCGGGCCGCATGGCGACCAGCGCCACCTGGCCGTCCTTGGCCTTGCCCGACGCCTTCAGCACCCGCGCCACCGCCTGCTCGGCCTGGCGCTGCAGCCGGCTGTCCAGGGTGGTTGGCACGCGGACCTCGCCATAGGCCGCGCCATCGAAGGCCGACTTCACCTGGGGCGAGATCCAGTCGGCGAAATAGCCTCCAACGGGCAAGGCGGCGCGGGCCACCTGGACATTGACATGGCCGGCGTCCTTGGCCTGCTGGGCCGTGATCACCTTGGTCTCGACCATGGCGTTGAGCACCAGCCGCGCCCTGCGGCCCGCCGCCTCGGGATGATCGACGGGATCCAGATCGACCGGCGCCTTGACGATCCCGGCCAGGATCGCCGCCTCGCCGATGCTCAGTTGCTCTGGGGCCTTGCCAAAATAGTGCCGGGCGGCCGCGCCCAGGCCATAGACCCCGTCGCCGAAATAGATGCTGGACAGGTAGCGCGACAGGATCTGGTCCTTGGACAGCCGCAGTTCCAGCCACAGGGCGATCATCGCCTCCTGGCCCTTGCGGCGCAGGCTGCGCTCGGGCTTGAGGAAGGCGTTCTTGGCCAACTGCTGGGTGATGGTGCTGCCGCCCTGCACCGTGCGATGGGCCTTGGTGTTGACGACAAAGGCCCGGGTGATGCCGATCGGGTCGATGCCAAGGTGGTGGTAGAAGCGCCGGTCCTCGATAGCCAGGAAGGCCGCTGGCACGTGCTTGGGCAGCGCCTTGATGACCACCGGCGCCTCCTTGTAGGCGCCGCGCCGGGCGAAGGGCTGGCCCTGGTTGTCGAGCAGGATGATCGCCCGGCTGGGCAAGGGTTCCAGGGCCCGCGAGATCGGCAGGCTCGCCCCCAACCAGACCAGCAGGATCAACAGCGGCAGCAAGGCGCCCGTCGCTGCGCCGACCAGGATGCGATGCCGGACCACAAAGGCGCTCAAGGCCAGCCAGGCCGCCTTCAGCCGGGCGTTCCAGTCCTCAGGGATCATCAGCGACGCGCCTCCTCGGCTCAGCGCCGCTCAAGCTTGCAGAACGGGTTGAGAGGCTGGGGGTTCATTCGCGCCGTCCGTCGCGCGAACTTCCCGCCTCGGCCGGTAACTGCATGAAGGCGTCGACCTTGTCCAAGGCCGACAGCGGCGAGCTGATCCGGCAATGCAAACCCTCGGCGCGATAGTCGACCTCGACCTGGCCGCCCAACTCGCCTGGTAAGGCGAGCTCGACGATCCGCGAGCCGAAACCGCGCCGCTCGGGCGGCCGCACGGCGGGACCGCCCTGCTCGGTCCAGTCGATGTTCAGCCGATCGCCGCCCTCCACCGCCCAGTGGATATCGACATGGCCGCTCTCCACCGACAGGGCGCCGTACTTCAGGGCGTTGATCGCCAGTTCGTGAAAGGCCAGAGCCATCAAGACAGCCGGCTTGGGCGAGACCATCAGGTCCTCGCCTGTGATGGTCAGCTGGCCGGCGTGGCCGCGATAGGGGGTCACCGAACCGTCGATGATCTGGCGCAGGCTGGCGGCGGACCAGTTCTTGTCGGTCAACACATTGTGTGTCGCGGCGATGGCCATAAGTCGGCCCTCGAACGCGGTGCGCACGGCCACGTCGACGCCCGCATTGCGCAGCGACTGGCTGGCGATCGACTGGATGGTGGCCAGGGTGTTCTTGACCCGGTGGTTCAGCTCATTGACCAGCAGTTGGCGCTGCGACTCGGAACGCATCTCGCCGGTGACGTCGCGCGAGGTGGCCAGCACCCGGGTCACGCGGCCAGCCTCCAGGATCGGCGAGACGGTGGTGTCCCACCAGCGTGGCTCGCCCTTGGCGGTCGGGCAGAAGGCGCGAAAGGCGCTGGATTCGCCGTCCATCGCGCGCAGCAGGCCCGCCTCGACCAGGGCGCGGCTGTCGCCGGGCCACATGTCGGGCCAGTATTTACGGCGGTTGCGGCCCTCGAAATCGTCGATCTCGAACAGGGCCTGACCCTGGGCGTTCATGTATTCGACGAAGCCATCGGCGCTGATCACCCGGATGCAATCGCGGCTGGCCTCAACGACGCTGAGGAAATAGGCCCCCGCGCGTTCCAGAACGGCCTTGTCCGATCCCTCGTCCGCCACCCGGGTCTCCCTGCACGCGCCCATGATCACCGGCTGGCGCGGCAATTCAAGCGATGCATGTATCGAGACGCGGTTTATCTGAAAGCGTGGGCGCGGCGGGTCAGCCCGGATGGTCTTCCCGACTGGCTTCCAGCATGCCGACCAAGGCGGCCGACAGGCGCGAGGTCTGGGCCATGCGTCGCAGGGCGTCGCGAGCGTGATCGCTGTCGGCGATCTCGGCTTGCCGCTCCAGGCGCTCGGCCTCGTTCAAGTGATCATGTTGGCTAGGCATGGCGAATATTTACGGGGGATGAACGGGCCGTCCTATGTGACCACTGGTCGCATAACAGTGTAAATTCACGCAAATACAGCGCCTTAGCCCTGCCACCGGTGTCAGAAAAATCAAAACGGCCCCAGGCCATTGCTGACCTGGGGCCGTCGTCCTGTTCCCCAACAGGACGGCGTCGCGGGCTGCCAAATCTGGCGCGGCGGTGTCGCCTCAAAAACCAATGGCCCGTTCTCGCCGAGCACGAGCCGACGTGCAACGCGGCGACCTGTCACAGGATGACGCCGGCGTCATCTAACCTTGCTATGTCAAAAGACACTGGTCAAGTCATGACACCGGTATCATAACTTCTCGAACAACGCGCCGACCAACGGCGGCAAAGGTATCGGCGACGCGGACCAGGAGGAAACCAGGGGACCAGAAGGCTTATGAGCCCTCACGCTCCGCCTCCACGCCCAGATCGCCGCGCCCTAGCGTCGCGGGCCTGACGCCTGGGATCCCTCGGAGTCACACCCATGCCGCTAAGCCCGCTGACGCGCCGCCGCCTGCTCGCCACCACCACCGCCACCTTCGCCGTCGCCGCCGCCATGGCCCCGCTGAGGGCCCTGGCCCAAGGCGTGGCGCCGTCGAAAGACCAGGTGCTGGCCACCATGAAGAAGGCCTCGACCTTCATGGCCGAGAAGGCCGCCTATGAGGGCGGCTATGTCTGGAGCTATCTGCCCGACTTCTCGCGCCGGTTCGGCGAGATGGAAGCCTTCCCAACCATGATCTGGGTCCAGCCGCCCGGCACGGCGACCATGGGTCACCTGTTCCTCGACGCCTATCACGCGACCGGCGACGAGTACTATTACCAAGCCGCCGCCAAGGCCGCCGGCGCGCTGATCAAGATCCAGCACCCAGCCGGCGGCTGGAACTATATGGGCGACCTTGCCGGGCCGGCGTCGCTGCAGAAGTGGTACGACACCATTGGCAAGAACGGCTGGCGGCTCGAGGAATTCCAGCACTATTACGGCAACGCCACCTTCGACGACGAGGGCACCGCCGAGAGCTGCCAGCTGATGCTGCGCATCTACATGGAAAAGAAGGACAAGGCCTTCAAGCCTGCCCTGGACAAGGCCATCAAGTTCGTCCTCGACAGCCAGTATCCGAACGGTGGCTGGCCCCAGCGCTTCCCGCTATCGGGTGGTTTCGAGAACAAGGGCCATCCGGACTATACCGGCTACATCACCTTCAATGACGGCGTCGTCGACGAAAACATCAAGTTCCTGCTGATGGTCTGGCAGACCCTGGGCGACAAGCGGGTGCTGGACCCGATCCAACGCGCCATGGACATCTATATCGCCGCCCAGCAGCCGCAGCCGCAACCGGGCTGGGGCCTGCAGCACACCGTGGCCGACCTCAAGCCGGCCGGCGCGCGCACCTATGAGCCCAAGGCCTTCGCCAGCCACACCACGGCCGGCAACCTCGAAAACCTGATGGACTATTACCAGCTGACGGGCGACCCGAAGTACCTGGCTCGCGTTCCGGAAGCCATCGACTGGCTGGCCAGCCTGAAGCTCAATGACAAGATCGCTCCGGGCAAGCCGCGTTACCCCACCTTCATCGAGATCGGCACGGGCGACCCGCTGTACGTGCACCGCCGCGGCTCCAACGTGTTCAACGGCGAATACTTCGTCGACAAGCACTGGGAGAACACGATCGTCCACTACTCGTCGTTCAGGGCGGTCAATATCGACAAGCTGCGCAAGCGCTACGCCGCGCTGAAGGCCACCCCGCCCGAGGTGGCCAGCAAGGACTCGCCGCTGAAGGGCGCCCGCCGTCCTCTGCCCCGCTACTTCACAACCAAGGACATCTCGGTGTCCGACCTCAATGTCGGCGCCCTGAAGACCAGCGACAGGACCACCGACGCCGACGCCGCCAAGCTGATGGCCGAGCTCAACGCCGAGGGCTGGTGGCCGACCGAGATGAAGGCGGTCAGCAACCCCTATATCGGCGACGGCTCGACCACGGTGACTCCGGGTGAGTTCTCCACGACCCGCGTGGGCGATCCCACCGACACCTCGCCCTACATCGCCGACGTGCCCAAGCCGGGCATCTCTACCGGCGCCTATATCGAAAACATGGCGTCGCTGATCCGCTATCTGGGGGCTTAGGTTTGGAATGGGGACACGCGCAGGCGCGTGTCCCCAAACGCTAGAGCATTTTTCGAGCGAAGTGG
>JACMOF010000148.1 GCA_014378155.1 Caulobacter sp.
GAGGTGGCGTTCGAGGGGCTGCAGCGCTCGACGCGGCACAAGTCCGGCGTGGCCATGCGCTTTCCGCGCATCAACCGCATCCGCTGGGACAAGCCCTCGCGCGAGGCGGATGAACTGCCAACCCTGGAGCGGATGCTGGATTGAATTTTCTATCCCGGCAGTCGCCGGGACGAGCGATTAATTCAGTGTCCCGCTCCGGCCATCGCATCGGCCGTACCTGCCCCCGACTGGAACATCCGGCCCTTCTCGGTGATCAGCACCGCGATCAGCCCGGCGATGCCGAAGCCAGCGAAACCCAGGGTCAGGGGCACGGTCGTGCCGTCGAACAGTTGGCCGATATAGAAGCCGAACAAGGCCCCGCCGATGGTGGTGATGAACCCTTGCACCGAGGCCGCCGTGCCGGCCAGATGGCCGAGCGGCTCCATGGCGATCGCGCCGAAGTTCGACATCACCATGCCGAAACAGAACATCATCCCCGCCTGCAGCAGCGAGAACGTCCAGAGGGTCTCATGGCCGCTCAGGGCGACCAGGGCGTGGACCACCGCGAAGGCGATGTAGCCCAGCAGCGACACGTGCGAGACCATCCGCATGCCGAAACGTCCGACGATCTGGGAATTGACCAGCGATGAGACGGCGATGCCGCCGGCGATGGCCGCGAAGATCAGGGTGAACAGCTTGCCCGCCCCCAGCACCTCGACAAAGACCTGCTGGGCGGAATTGAGGAACCCGAACAGCCCGCCCAGCACCAGGGTGGAGGCCAGGGTGTAGCCGACGGCGACGCGGTTGGTCAGGCATTCCTTGAAGGCCGCCAAGACCGGGCCCACGGCCAGGGGCGTGCGGTCTTCCGGGTGCAGGGTCTCGGGCAGCTTGAGCGCCGCCCACACGATCACCGCCGAACCGAAGATGGACAGGATGCCGAACACCCAGGGCCAGGGCGCGACCAGCAGGATGGCCTGGCCCACCGACGGGGCGATGATCGGCACGCCCAGGAAGACGATGAACGACAGCGACATCACCTTGGCCATCTGCCGCCCGCTATAGCAATCGCGGACGATCGACACCGACAGCACCCGCGTCGCCGCCGCCCCGACGCCGCACAGGGCGCGGGCGATCAGCAGCATCTCGAACGAGGTGGCGAAGGCGCAGGCGGCGGCGAACACCACATAGATCGCCAGGCCGACCAGCAGCACCGGCTTGCGCCCGAAGCGGTCGGCCAGCGAGCCATAGACGATCTGGGCCGCGCCGAAGCCCAGCAGATAGGCGGTGAGGATCCATTGCCGCTGGTTGGCCGAGGCCACGCCCAGGGCCTGGCCGATCTGCGGCATGGCCGGCAGCATCGAGTCGATGGCCAGGGCGTTGGTGGCCATCATCGCCGCGATCAGGGCGACGAACTGGCCAAAGCCCATGCCGGGATGCGGCCCAGGTCGGGGGGCGGGCGCGGTGGTGGACATGACGCTCTCTCACAGGCCGGAACGCCGAAGCGCCGGCCGGCGCGAGACGCGATGGGGGCGATATAGGCCACGGCGGGCCGTGCGCCAACGCCGCTTCGATCTAGGGGACCATCTGGAACTGGATGCTCACGGTCTGGTCGTCTCCCGCCTTGGAAGCGCCCTCCGCCGATTGGCCGACGCTGGCCACCCGCAGCAAGGGCTGCGAAGCGCCCTGTTCCGGGGGTGCGTTACGCAGCTTGGCCAGCAGAGGCTGGGCACCGGTCAGGGCTTGGTGGAAGACGGCCGCGCGCTGCAGCGCCAGGCTCGCCGCCATTTGACCTTCTGGCGTGAACACGTCGAGGCTGGTCTGGCTGAGCACATTGACCACCATCAGGCGCGGGCCGCCGGGCGTGCAGCCTGCGCTGGCCGGCGCGCCGTAGCCCAGGCAGGGCAGTCGACGCGCCAGGGTCACCGCGACCTGGCCGGCCACCTTCCCTCCCTCCGGCGACAGATTGGCCGAGCCCGGCAGGAACAGCTTTTCGGCCTTGAAGTTCAGTGACCCGCTCGCAGGATCGCCGGACACCGGCGCGCCAGCGTCCCGCAGGTCCGCGTCAAGCGAATCCAGCAGCACCCGGCGCGCGTCGACGGTCGCGATGGCTTGGGCCGAAGCCTGGGCAGGTTGCGCGAACGAAAAGCAGCGGCGCTCCGTGGGGGTTCCGCTGTCGCCGTCGCTGAGCAAGGCTTCGGGGACGCACAGCACCCGGGCCTGGTAATCGACCTCCAGGTCGGCGTTGCGCGACTTGAGATTGCCTGCGGTCTGCAGCAGAGCGGCGGTCTCGGGCTGTTTGGCGCCGACCAGCCTGGCTGTCGAAGCACGGAACTCGAACGCGAAATAGCTGAGCATGATGATGAAGATGAAGATCACCCCAACCATCATGTCGGTCATCGAGACATAGTAGCTTTCCCCCTCCTCCACATCGACCGCCCGGCTGCGCTTGCGGCGCATCAGAGGTGGTCCGTCCGCGACGCTGGCGTGTTGGACCGGGCCAAGGCGGCCTCGATGCGACCCAGCACCGCGAGTTGCTCCAGCATCACCTTCTCGGGCGGCGCGAAGCGGACGCAGGCGTCGAGGAGCGCGAAGAGGTGAGATTCCAGCGCCTCGACCGCCTGCCGACGGCGACGCGCGGCCAGTCGCAGGATGATCGAGGCCAACACCCCGGCGATCGAGGTCCAGAACTTTGTGGCGGCGATCGTCAGCAGGTTGATCAAGGCGCCCTGCATGGCCGCGCCCTCGGCCGCCGCGCCGTGGGGCGCCATGGCCGCAGTGGCCTCGGTCAGGGCCGCGACAATGCCCATGAAGGTGATGACCAGGCCGATGGCCACCATCAGATTGGCCCACCATTCGAGGGTGCGGGCGGGCGCGTCAGCATGGTCGAAGACGTCTGCGGCATGGATCGAGGCGGCCAAGCGACCATCCTCCGTGGGCGTTAGCTGGCTATGATAGTGCGCCCAGCCAAGCTCAAGGACAGGGTTGGCCATACCGCCGAAGCGCTGGTCGATCGCTTCAATCGCTTTGGCGAAGGCTTTCTGGCGATCACCTTGCAATTCCTCCAGCAGCTCGATGCGGCGACGGAAATCGTCACGCAGCGGGACATACTCAAAATGGCCCGACTGGAAGATCAGGCCGATGGCGAAGACCAGGATGGCGCCGGCCATCATCAGGGCCGCGCCCGGCGTGCTGAACGCCGCGACCACGAAACTCGTCACCGGATCGTGCATCTGTACCCTTCACGCTGCCCGCCGCCACAATAGTTCCGCGTGCGGCGGGAACGGGGCGCAGCTTAGCCATTGAACGCCCGGATCGCGTCGATGATCCGCTGCTGGTCCGCCTCGCCCAGATAGGGATGCATTGGCAGGGCCAGCACGGTCTCGGCCTTGGCCTCGGTCACCGGCAGGCCGCCGACCCCGCGCGGGAAAGCGGCGTAGGGCGCCTGGACATGCATCGGCACCGGATAATAGACCGCCGTCGGCACGCCCTGGGTCTTCAGGTGCGCGGCCAGGCCATCGCGGTTTCCGTGCTCGATCACATACTGGGCCCAGACAGAGACGCCGCCGGCGATCACGCCCGGCGTCGCCAGCACCGCGCCCTTCAAGCCCTCGGCGTAGCGATGGGCCACGACTTGGCGCAGGTCGATCTCTTCCTGGAAGATCGACAGCTTCTCGATCAAGATCGCGGCCTGGATCGTGTCGAGCCGCGAGTTCATGCCGATGCGGGTGTTCAGGTACTTGGTGTCGTGGTCGAAGGTGCGGCCGACCAGGTCGGGGGCGACGGCCTTGCCGTGGACGCGGAAGCTGTCCATCAGGTCCCACAGGTCCTGGTCGTTGGTCAGCACCGCGCCGCCGTCGCCATAACAGCCCAGGGGCTTGGCCGGAAAGAAACTGGTGGTGGCGACGTCCGCCCAGTGCAGGGGATGCTGGCCCTCCAGGGTGCAGCCAAAGCCTTGGGCGCTGTCGGAGATCAGCTTCAGCCCTTCGCGGTCGCAGATGGCCTTGATCGCGGGATAGTCGGCGGGCTGGCCGAAAAGATCGACGGCGATCACCACCTTGGGCGCCAGCTTGCCGTCGGCCTTCACGCCGGCGATGGCCGCTTCCAGCTTGGCGGGGTCGAGGTTGAAGGTGTCTTCCAGGATGTCGACGAACACCGGCGTCGCCCCGACCCATGGCACAACCTCCGGCGTCGCGGCGAAGGTGAAGGACGGGCAGAACACCGCGTCGCCAGGCCCGATACCCCAGGCCATCAGCGGCAGGGCGATGGCGTCGGTGCCGTTGGCGCAGGACAGGGCCAGCTTGGCCTGGCCGAACACCGCCAGCCTGGCCTCGAATTCTCGTACCTGCGGACCCATCACATAGGCGCCGCTGTCGAGGACGCTGGCGATCGCCGCGTCGATTTGCCCGCGGATTCGGCGCTGTTGCGCGGCGAGGTCGATGAAGGACATGCTCATGGGCGGCGCTCTTAGAGGCGGATCGGCTCGAGTTCGAGCCAATTGATGTAACCGACTGTTTCCTCGCCACGAAGCGCTACCGTCACAACAGGTCCGCGCGAGCCGCGTTGACCGCTCGCCGCCGGGGCGCCATCGAGGGACCATGCAAACCAAGCCGGACGCCGTTCCGCCCAACATCACCCTCCCCGCCATCGCCAATGTGAAAGCCGACGAGACGATGTTGGGGCATTTTCTTGATTGGCTGGGCAAGGTGGCGGTGAACCTGGTGGTCGCCGCCCTGATCCTGGCGGCCACCTTCTGGATCGCCGGCTGGCTGGCGGGCGTCGTTCGCCGGTCCCTGGCGCGGGTGCATCGCAACAACCCCGACCCCACCCTTGAGACCTTCGGCGCCTCGCTGGTGCGCTACGCCGTGGTCGCGGTGGGCCTGGTGGCGGTGTTGCAGCAGGTGGGCGTTCAGGCCACCTCGATCCTCGCCGTGCTGGGCGCCGCCTCGCTGGCCATCGGCCTGGCTTTGCAGGGCGCGTTGTCGAACGTGGCGGCCGGGGTGATGATCCTGCTGTTTCGCCCCTACAAGGTCGGTGATCTCATTGAGACCTCGACCCGCCAAGGCACGGTCAAGGCGCTGGATCTGTTGTTCACCGAGATCGCCACGCCGGACAACATCAAGGTGATGATCCCCAACAGCAAGGTGTTCGGCGATGTCATCCTGAACTACTCGGCCCACCGCAATCGCCGAGCCGACGTGGTGTTCAAAGTTCCGCTGAAGACCGACCTGGTCGCGGTGTTGCAGAAGATGCGCGAGCGGGCCGAGGGCGATCCAAGGGTGCGCAAGGATCCGGCTCCGATGATCGAGGTCGTCGATCTGACCGAGGCCTTCGCCCAGGCGGCGATCCGCGTCTGGACCGCCAGGGAGGACTATGGACCGGTCAGGACCGACCTGATGCTGGCCGCCCACCTGTGGGCCGAGGACCCGACGCGGGACCTTGCGCCACCCCGTCCCTCCAAGGCGCCGGACCCGTCGCCGGTCATGCCCGGCGACACGGGTCAACACCTGTTCAGGCTGAGAGCGCCTCGGAAAGGTCGGCGATCAGATCCTCGCAGTCCTCGATCCCCACCGACAGCCTGATCAGGGTGTCGGAAATGCCCAGGGCGGCGCGCTGGTCGGTTGGGATCGAGGCGTGGGTCATGATCGCCGGATGCTCGATCAGGCTCTCGACCCCGCCTAGGCTCTCGGCGAGCGTGAAAAGACGGGTGCGTTCCAGCATCCGCTTGGCGGTGTTGACGTCGCCCTTCAGCTCCACCGAAATGATGCCGCCAAATCCGCCCAGCATCTGGCGCTTGGCCAGTTCGTGTTGCGGATGGCTGGGCAGGCCCGGATAGATCACCCTGGCGACGTCGGCGCGGGTCGACAGCCACTTGGCGATGGTCATGGCGCTGTCGCAGGCCCGCTGCATGCGCAGGGCCAGGGTCTTGACGCCGCGCAGGGCCAGAAAGCTGTCGAACGGCCCCAGCACCGCGCCGACGGCGTTCTGCAGGAACTTCAGCTTCTCGGCGACCTCGGCGTTGTCGCCGCCCACCGCCACGCCCGCCACCACGTCGGAATGGCCGTTCAGGTATTTGGTGGCCGAGTGCATGACCACGTCGAAGCCCAGCTCCAGCGGACGCTGCACGAACGGGCTGGCGAAGGTGTTGTCGGCGACGGTGATCAGGCCATGTTGCTTGGACAGTTGGGCGATGGCCGCCAGGTCGGCCAGGCGCAGCATGGGGTTGGTGGGCGTCTCCACCCAGATCATCTTCGTCTCGGGGGTAATCGCCGCCTCGATCGCCGCCAGATCGCCCATGTCCACGAAGCTAAATCTCAGCCCGGCCGAGCGCTTGCGCACCTTGTCGAACAGCCGGAACGAGCCGCCGTAGAGGTCGTCGCTGGCGATCACGTGCGCGCCGGTGTCGAGGATCTCCAGGATCGTCGAGGCCGCCGCCAGGCCCGAAGCGAAGGCGAAACCCGCCGTACCGCTCTCCAGATCGGCGATGCAGCGCTCGAAGGCGAACCGGGTCGGATTATGGCTGCGGCTATATTCGAAGCCCTTGTGCTCGCCGGGACTGGACTGGACATAGGTCGAGGTCGCGTAGATCGGCACCATCACCGCCCCCGTCGTCGGGTCGGGAAACTGGCCGCCGTGGATCGTGCGGGTGGCGAAGGCCAAGCGGTTCTTGCCGGGGGTGTCGGTCATGGAAACTCGGTGTCAGAAGGATTTGAGAATGTCAGCCAAATCGCGGGCGCCATGCAGCATGCGCGCGATCACAGGCGGCTTTCGAGTTGGATCGTAGACCAGGACATAAGGAAACCCTTTCATCCTGAAGAGCCGAAAAGGTGGCCGTACGAGATCAGGTTGTTCCTGACCGAGATGAGCATTTCGACCCAAGGCGTCAGCGGCGGCGAGCATGACGTCCGTCAGCTTGAGCGCGGCGTGCGGACTATCGCCAGAGATCCAGTTTGCTGCGGCGAGAAGCTCACGCCTAGCTTGGGGCGCGATCGTCGCTGGCGCCATCTTACTCGACGACTTCCTTGGCGGCTGCCTCAATGGCGGCCTTCATTTCCGCCGCAACCTCGGCGGCTGTAAAGCAACCATCGCGATCAGCCTCCGCTATTGCCTCGTCCAGCGAGGCGTTCAACCGCTCGCGCCGCACTTCTTGTTCCTGAAGCAGCGTAAGGGCCGCCTTGACGACAGCGCTGACATCTTCATAGCGACCCTCTGCGACGCAATCGCGGGCGAATTGCTCTAGATCGGGCTTCAGCGTGATTTCCATCATCGGGCCTTTCCTCGATGGAAGCATGAACCGATCGGAACAAATCCGCAACGGCCTAGCTGGCCAGCCTCAGGTGGTTGATCAGGTCCACGCGGGTGATCACGCCGACGAACTCGTCGCCGTCGCAGACCAGGGCCACCTCGTCGCGGTCGAACACCTCGGGCAGGGCGTCGACGCCCTGGGTGGTCTGCAGGGTGTTGACCGCCTTGGTCATCGCCGCCCCGACCAGGGTCTTGAACTTGGGCCCACGGCTATCGTCGGGACCCTCGACGGCGGCCAGAACGTCGCTCTCGTCGAGAATGCCTACCAGCTTGCCGTGATCGACTACCGGCAGTTGGCTGATATCGCCGCTGCGCATGCGGTTATAGGCGGTCATCAAGGTGTCGTCCGGGCCGATGGCCACCACCCCGCCGTCGGCATAGCGCTTGGCGATCAGGTCACGCAGGTCGCCGTGCAGCTCGCGCTGGTCGAAGCCGTGGGCGGCCAGCCACATGTCATTGAACATCTTGGTCAGGTATTTGGCGCCGGTATCGCACACGAACGTCACCACCCGCTTGGGCTCGGTCTGGGCCTGGCAGTAGCGCAAGGCCGCCGCCAGCAGGGTGCCGGAGGACGAGCCGCCGAGGATGCCCTCCTTCTTCAGCAGCAGACGGGCGGTGTCGACGCTCTCGCGGTCGCTGATCGAATAGGCCGTCTTGACGAAGTCCATCTGCGCATTGACGGGGATGAAATCCTCGCCGATGCCCTCGACGATCCACGACCCGGCCTCGCCATGGGTCCCGGTCGCCACATAATCGCAAAGGATCGAGCCGACGGGATCGGCCAGCACCATTTGCGTCTTCGGCGAATGCTGGGCCATGAACCGGCCGATGCCGGTCAGGGTGCCGCCCGAGCCGACCCCCACCACCACGGCGTCGACGTCGCCGCCCATCTGCTCGAAGATTTCCGGCGCGGTCGTGGTCTCGTGGGCCAGCGGATTGGCCGGGTTCTCGAACTGGTTGACATAGATCGAGCCAGGGATCGACTGGGCCAGGGTCTGGGCCATGTCCTGGTAATATTCCGGGTGGCCCTTGCCGACATCGCTGCGGGTCAGGCGCACGTCCACGCCCATGGCGCGCAGGTGCAGGATCTTCTCACGGGCCATCTTGTCCGGGACGATCAGGATCAGCTTGTAGCCCTTCAGCGTCGCCACCTGGGCCAGGCCCAGGCCGGTGTTGCCGGCCGTCGCCTCGATGATGGTCCCGCCGGGCTTGAGGCTGCCGTCGGCCTCGGCCGCTTCGATCATCGAGCGCGCGACGCGATCCTTGATCGAGCCCCCGGGGTTCTGGTTTTCGAGCTTCAAGAACAGTCGGCAGAGGCCGGTGTCGAGGTTGTGAACCTCCATCATCGGCGTCCGGCCGATTAGATCCAGCGCGGAACCGACGACCGGGGGAAGAGCGGATTTGGGGTCGTTCATGGCGCAACTCGGCGACAGAGAGAAATGATCTCCCTATCTAGGCCGGTTTCTTGAAACCGCCAACGTCGTTACGCGAAGCGCGGCTCCGCCGACGTCGAATGATTTAGCCCCCACTCGCTGGCGAACTTGCGGCTGACCGTCTCGTCCTCGAACACCACCTTGCGAAGTTCACCCGCCAGCTCTGGAGCGTTGTGGATCATCACGAACGGGAAACCGTTGCGCGACAGGAAGGCCTGCACGAAATTGGAGAACCGCAGGGCCTCGTCGGCGGAGGCGATGCAGATTTCAACAGCGATGTCGGCGACGTTCATGGCGCGCTCCCGCGTGGGTACTGAGACCCTAACGCACGAACTCGCAATTGCGAACCGCCTTCGCAGTCGCAAAAAGCAACGGCCCCGAAATCCTCCGGGGCCGCGCAGAAATCGAACAGGATTTGACGGTCCTACAGGATCGATTGCCCGGTTCCGGCCCAATCCTTCAGGAATTGCTCCAGGCCCTTGTCGGTCAGGGGATGCTTGAAAAGGTCGGCGAAGGTGGCCGGGGGGATGGTCACCACATCGGCGCCGACGATGGCCGCGTCCTTGACGTGGGCGACATGGCGCACCGAGGCGGCCAGGATTTCGGTCTCGTAGCCGTAGTTGTCGTAGATCGTGCGGATGTCGCGGATCAGGTCCATGCCGTCGAAGCCATAGTCATCCAGCCGGCCGATGAACGGCGAGACATAGGTCGCACCGGCCTTGGCGGCCAGCAAGGCCTGGGTCGCCGAGAAACACAGGGTGACGTTGGTCAAGATGCCCTCGCTGGCGAAGGCGGCGGTGGCGATCAAGCCGTCGCGGGTTAGCGGCACCTTGACCACGACATTGGGCGCGATGCCGGCAAGCTTCTTGCCCTCGGCGATCATCGCCTCGTGGGTGGTGGCGGCGACCTCGGCGCTGATCGGGCCGGGCACCAGGTCGCAAATCTCTGCGATCACTTCCAGCATCGGCCGGCCCGACTTGGCGATCAGCGTCGGGTTGGTGGTCACCCCGTCCACCAAGCCCGTCGAGGCCAGGTCGGCGATGATCTTGGTGTCGGTGCTGTCGAGGAAGATCTGCATGGGCCTGCGCTTCTTGTTCTGGAGTTTGGGTTGGGTTTATCCGTCCGGGGGCGGCGCGCCAACCGGGAAAGTCCCTAACGGTCGGCCTCGGGGAGGCGCGGACCCAGGGACTCGCGCAGGAAGTCCAGCAGGTCGCCCCCCCTGAACCGCAGTCCCTCGACCCCGGCTCGCCGCGCGGCCTCGACATCGGACGCCTTGTCGCCGACCAGCACCGTCTCCTCCGGCGCCAGCGACCAGTCGGTCAGGCCGCGCAGGATCATGCCGGGATTGGGCTTGCGATCGGGATGGTCGGGATGGCGATAGCGCTCGACCACGCCGTCCTCGTGATGCGGCGCGACGTAGAAGGCGTCGATCCGGGCGCCGACTTCCGCCAAGTCCGCCTGCATCGCAGCGTGAAAGCCTTCAACCTGAGCTTCAGTGAAATAGCCGCGCGCCACGCCCGACTGGTTGGTGACCACCAGCACTTTCACCCCCGCCGCGTGAAGGATCGCGACGGCCTCGCGGGCCCCTGGAATCCAGTCCAGCTGAGCAGGCTCGAAGACATAGCCGTGATCGAGGTTCAGCACCCCGTCGCGGTCGAAGAACACGGCTTTCAGTGGTGGCTTGGCGGACATGGTTCCGCCTTACGCCAGGCGGCCCGAAGCGACAAGGCGATCACCTTGGCGAAGGGGTTGGCGAATTCCGGGGCGCATCCTAAAACGGCCTTGCCTGCAGGAGACCCCGATGACCCAAGATTTCGCCCGCCTTGTTCGCCTGCGTGATCAGCTGAAGGTCTGGGCTCTGGAGGCGGCGTTCCCGCTGTGGTGGACCGTCGGGGCGGACCATGTGCAGGGCGGGTTCTTCGAGAAGATCGCGCTGGACGGCGCGCCCGTGGAGGCCCCGCGCCGGGCCAGGGTGCAGCCGCGGCAGATCTATTCCTACGCGGTGGCGGGCCTGCTGGGCTGGGAGGGCCCGTGGAAACAGGCCCTGACCCATGGCCTGGACTTCTATCTGTCCAGGTACCGCCGCCCAGACGGCTTTATGCGCACTCTGGTGGCCGCTGACGGCTCGCCGCTGGACGACACCGTCGATCTCTATGACCAGGCCTTTGGGCTGTTTGGCCTGGCCATGGCCGCCCAGGTATTACCCCAACGGACCGACCTGCCGAGGCTGGCCACAGCGCTGCGCGACGCCCTATACGCCACCCTCAAACACCCGATCGCGGGGTTCGAGGAAAGCGTTCCACGCACCCTGCCCTTGCTGTCCAACCCCCACATGCATCTGTTCGAGGCCAGCCTGGCCTGGATAGAGGCGGGGGGCGACGCCGCCTGGCGGGCAATGGCCGATGAGATCGCCGAACTCGCCCTCGCCAAATTCATCGATCCGGTCAGCGGCGGGCTCCGAGAATACTATGACGGCGACTGGAACCCGGCGTCGGGCGTGGCCGGTCGGATCATCGAGCCCGGCCACCAATTCGAATGGGCGTGGCTGCTATTGCGGTGGGGCCGGCTTGCCGGCCGTGACGACGCTATCGCCGCGGCCCTGCGGATGATCGCCATCGGCGAGGGGCCGGGTGTCGACCCGGCGCGCGGCGTGGCGATCTTCGCCCTGCTCGACGACATGAGCGTCCATGACGACATCGCTCGCCTCTGGGCCCAGACCGAACAGATCAAGGCCGGCGTGCTGGCCGCCCAGGTCACGGGCGACGCGCACTGGTGGACCACGGCCGCGAACGGCGCCGAAGCCCTGCTGAAATATCTCGACACGCCGGTTCGGGGGCTGTGGCGCGACAAGCTGCGGGCCGACGGGACCTTCGTCGACGAGGCCGCGCCGGCCAGCTCGTTCTACCACATCGTTTGCGCGATCCTGGAGCTGGACCGAGCGGTCAGCGCCAGGTTGTGATCAGGACGACGCTGGCCGTCGCCGACTTGACCAGCGTGGGTGAGCGCAGGTCCTCGCGGGCGCCGGCGGCGAAGACCGCAGTCTCGGCGACCAGCTCGCCATCCAAAACCTGAATGGAGCTGGTCGGCAGGCTGACGACCGAGCCGGCCTCCATACGCCAGACCTCGACCTCCGCCTTGGCGGCCTTGGTCAGGGGCTGACGTTCGACGCCGCCGCTGAAGGCAATAGCATGGCGGTGGGCGATGTCCCGACCGCCGGCCTTGAGGATGTCCACCAGGGTCTTGACGCCTTGGGCGTCGTCGCGACGGCAGACCAGCACCGCGTCGGGCTCGGCGACGATCAGCAGGTCCTCAACCCCGATCGCTCCGACAAACGGGCCTGTCGAGCGGGCCAGAACGCCCTTCGAATTGATCAGATGGACGTCGCCGCTCGCGGCGTTGCCCTCGGCGTCTCGGGCGGAAGCCTCCCAGATCGCGTCCCACGCGCCGAGGTCGGACCATGTGAAGGCCGCCGGGGCCACTGCGGCGCGGGTCGTGCGTTCCATGACTGCGTAGTCGAGCGACTTCTTGGTCGTGCGGCCGAACGCCTCGCGATCCAGGCGCAGACGTACGCCGTCGCGCTGGCCGCGCTCGACCGACGCCATCGCCCCCTGGCCAATCTCGGGTTCGAAGACCGCCAGTTCGTCCAGCAGGGTCTGGGCGGTGAAGGCGAAGTTGCCGCTGTTCCAGTAATAGCCTTCCGCCACATAACGCTCGGCGGTCTCGCGGTCGGGCTTCTCGACGAAGGCGGCGACCGACATCACGCCATCGGGCAGGGGCGCGCCGGGCTTGATATAGCCGAAACCGGTCGCTGGGCTGGTGGGCTCGACGCCGAAGGTGACGATCAGCCCGGAACGCGAGGCCTGGATGGCCACCAAGGCCGCGTCACGGAACTTCTCGGGCTCGGCGATATGGTGGTCGGCGGCCAGCATCAGTATCACCCCGTCGGGGGACAGCGACTGGACATAGGCCGCCGCTGCGGCGATGGCCGGCGCGGAGTCCCGGGCCTCGGGCTCGATGATCACCGTCAGCTTGACGTTCAGCTCCAGGGCTTGCCGTTCGACCAGATCGGCCATGCCCTCGCCGGTCACCACCACGATCTCGTCGGTCCCCGGCAGGTCCATGACCCGCAAAATCGCGTCCTGGAAGCTGGAGCGATCGCCGATCAGCTTGAGAAACTGCTTGGGACGGTCAGCGCGCGACGCGGGCCAAAGACGCGTGCCAGAGCCTCCGCAGAGGATAACAGGATAGATGGCGGTCAAGACGTCCCCCGAATTTCGACGATGTGATCGCGCGGCAGCCGTCAGTTACCACATCGCCTTCGCCAAAATGAGCTGTTCTAACGCTTGACGCCGCTTTCAGGTCCTAGTCCGGCATTCCGCCGCGCAATTCCGCCAGCCAGGCGTCGGCCGTGGCGTCTGAAGGCATGCGCCAGTCTCCGCGCGGCGACAGGGCCCCGCCGGACGAGATCTTTGGCCCGTTGGGCATGGCAGAGCGCTTGAACTGGTTGGCGAAGAACCGCTTCAGGAACAGCGCCAGCCAATGCTTGATCTCCGCCAGGTCATGGGCCCTGCGCGCCGCGTCCGGCGTGCCAACCGGCCAGGCGCCGGCGGCCGCGTCATGCCAGGCGCTCCAGGCCAGGAAGGCGATCTTGGACGGCGCCATGCCGTAGCGGGTCATGTAATAGAGGTTGAAGTCCTGCAGGGCGTAGGGGCCCACAAAGCTTTCGGTAGCCTGGGTCACTTCACCCGGCACCAGTTCCGGCGAGATCTCGGTGGCCAGTATGTCCTCGAGCAGGTCGCCGGTCGCCTCGTCCACGTCGTCAGAGGCCGCCACGAACCGGATCAGGTGCTGAATCAGGGTCTTGGGCACGCCGCTGTTGGGGTTGTAGTGACTCATCTGGTCGCCGACACCATAGGTGCACCAGCCCAAGGCCAGCTCCGACAGGTCGCCGGTGCCCACCACCAGCCCGCCATTCTGGTTGGCCAGTCGGAACAGATAGTCGGTGCGCAGGCCGGCCTGGACGTTCTCGAAGGTCACGTCATAGACCGGCTCGCCCCGGGAAAACGGATGGTCCAGGTCCTTCAGCAGCTGCTGGGCGGCGGGGCGGATGTCGATTTCGGCGGCGGTGACGCCCATGGCGTTCATCAGCGCCCAGGCGTTGGACTTGGTGCGGTCCGAGGTCGCGAAGCCCGGCAGGGTGTAGGCCAGGATGTTGGTCCGAGGCAGCTTCAGCTGGTCCATGACCTTGGCGGCGACGATCAGGGCCTGGGTCGAATCCAGTCCGCCGGACACGCCGATCACCAGTCTGGACAGACCTGAGGCCTCGACCCGCCGCGCCAGGCCCTGGACCTGGATATTGTAGGCCTCGTAGCAGTTCTCGGCCAGCTTGGCCGGGTCGGACGGGGTGAACGGAAAACGCTCCACGGTCCGCTTTAGCGCGAGGTCGCCGGCCGGCGGCGTGAAGTCAAAGGGGACGATCCGGAACGGCGTCAAGGGTGGGCTGAGCGTCGCGGCGTCGCCGAAGCTGACGACGCGCATGCGCTCCTGGCGGATGCGGCCGACATCGACGTCGGCCATGGCCATCACCGCCTCGGTCGAGAAGCGCGGGCTCTGGGCCAGCAGGTTTCCCAACTCGTGGATGTCGATATGGCCGTCCCAGGCCAGATCCGTCGAGCTCTTGCCCGCCCCGGGCGCCGAATAGACATAAGCCGCGATGGCCCGGGCCGACTGGCTGGCACACAGCAGGCGGCGGGTTTCGGACTTGCCGATGGTGATGTTGCTGGCCGACAGGTTCAGCAGGATCTCGGCCCCGGCCATGGCCTGGGCGGTGCTGGGCGGGGTGGGCGTCCAGACGTCCTCGCAGATCTCGATCCCGACCGTGAAGGCGACGTCGCCCACCGCGCGCAGCAGAACGTCGGTCCCGAACGGAACGGCCTGGCCCGCGAGGTTGAGCGTGCGGCCCGTGACGCCGGCCCCCGGCGTGAACCAGCGGCGCTCGTAGAATTCGCGATAGTTGGGCAGGAAGCTCTTGGGGATCACCCCCCGCACCCGCCCGCCCTGGATCGCCACGGCGGTGTTGTAGAGCCGGCCATTGTCGCGCAGCGGCGCGCCGACCACGAACAGCGGGGCCAGGTCCTTGCTGGCCTCGGCCAGGGTGGTGATGGCCGTTTCGACGGCGTCCAGCAAGGCGTCCTGCTGCAGCAGGTCGTCGATGGCGTAGCCGGTCAAGCCCAGTTCCGGAAAGACGATGACCGCCGCGCCGGCCGCGTCGGCCTCGCGCACCAAGGCCAGCGCGCTCTGGGCGTTGGCGGCCGGATCGGCGAGCTTGACCTTCGGCGTCGCCGTCGCGACGCGGACGAAGCCGTGGCGATAGGGCGAGAAGAACGACAGGTCCGCCAAGGGTTGAGCCTTCGGTTGCGGCCGCGATCTGCGGGCGTGGCTATCAGGTAACGGCGCGCGCCCGGCCGGGCAAGGGAGAGCGCGCCCGAGGCCGGCTTTGCTTGACCCCATCGGCCTCGCGTGCCACGTGCGGGCCGCGCAGACCCCCGACACAAAAGCATCAAAAGAGCCTGTCCCATGCCTGTTTCGCCCGTCAAAATGGCCGATGCGATCCGCGTTCTGTCGATGGACGCCGTCCACAAGGCCAAGTCCGGCCACCAAGGCATGCCGATGGGCATGGCCGATGTGGCGACGGTGCTGTGGAGCAAGTTCCTCAAGTTCGACGCGAGCCAGCCCAACTGGGCCGACCGCGACCGCTTCGTGCTGTCGGCCGGGCACGGCCCGATGCTGCTCTTTTCTTTGCTGCACCTGACCGGCTCCAAGGCCGTGACGATGAAGGAGATCGAAAACTTCCGTCAGTGGGGCTCGATGACCCCGGGCCATCCAGAAGTCCACCACACCCCGGGCGTCGAGTGCACCACGGGCCCGCTGGGCCAGGGCCTGGCGATGTCGGTCGGCATGGCCATGGCCGAGGCCCATCTGGCGTCACGTTTCGGCAAGGACGTCGTCGATCACCGCACCTGGGTGATCGCCGGCGACGGCTGCCTGATGGAGGGCGTCAGCCACGAGGCGATCAGCCTGGCCGGGCGTTTCGGCCTGTCGAAACTGACCGTCCTGTTTGACGACAACAACACCACCATCGACGGTGAGGCCACGATCGCCGAGACCGGAGACCAGATGGCCCGCTTCAAGGCCGCTGGCTGGGCGGTCAAGGCCGTCGATGGCCACGACCACGGCAAGATCGCCGCCGCCCTGCGCTGGGCCACCCGGCAGCACAAGCCGACCCTGATCGCCTGCAAGACCCTGATCTCCAAGGGCGCGGGCCCCAAGGAAGGCGACCCCCACAGCCACGGCCACACGCTGTTTGACGATCAGATCAAGGATGCC
>JACMOF010000149.1 GCA_014378155.1 Caulobacter sp.
CGTCAGGCGAACCGCCGAGTCGGTCTTGTTGATGTGCTCGCCGCCCGCGCCTGAGGCCCGGTAGGTGTCGGTGCGCACGTCGGACGGGTTGATGTCGATCTCGATGGCGTCGTCGACCACCGGATAGATCCAAGCCGAGGCGAAGCTGGTATGGCGCTTGGCGGCGGCGTCATAAGGGCTGATGCGCACCAGGCGGTGCACGCCGGCCTCGGTCTTCAGCCAGCCATAGGCGTTCGTGCCCTTGACCAGCAGGGTGGCCGACTTGATGCCGACCTGATCGCCGGAGGTCTCTTCCACCAGTTCGACCGTCATTTTGTGGGCGTTGGCCCAGCGGCTGTACATGCGCAGCAGCATGCCGGCCCAGTCGCAGGACTCGGTCCCGCCGGCCCCGGAATTGATTTCGACATAGCAGTCGTTTCCGTCGGCCTCGCCCGACAGCAAGGCCTCGAGCTCGGCGCGGCCGGCCGTATCCTTCAGCGCCTTGAGTTGGGCGCGAGCGTCCTCCAGCAGGGCCTCGTCGCCCTCCATATCGGCTAGCTCGGCATATTCCAAGGCGTCCTTCAGTCCGGTCACCAGCACCTGAACGGCCTCGACGCGGGCGGCAAGGGCCGCGCGTTCACGCGACACCGCCTGGGCCTCGGAAGGCCGGTCCCACAGGGTCGGGTCTTCGACCCGGGCGTTCAGTTCATCGAGTTTGCGAAGCGCGACATCCCAGTCAAAGACGCCTCCTGAGCAGTCCAATGGACTGCTCGATGTCAGCCGCTGAGGCCTCGACATCCGGTCTCATCACGTAACTCCGTGACAGTGTTGAAGGGCGCGGGACATAGCCCGCGACAGGAGTCGGCGCAATGACCGACTGGATTTAGTAGAGGCCACCAATGTCTGGAGCCTGGCTCGGCGGCTTGCCGGGTCCCGGCGTCGGTGTCGGGCCGACCTTGCCGTCGGGCCAAGCCGCTCCGTAGGGCTGCGGTCCACTGGCGGCGGTGGGAGCCGTGAACTTCGGCTCGGTGCCGGGTCGAAACGCCTCGCGGACGCCGCGAACCATGGCGAACTTGGCGTTCTTGGGGGCCCTGAACTCGGTCTTCGGCTGGCCTTTCAACGCCTCGCGCATGAAGTCCATGAAGATCGGCACAGGGCCGGTCGCACCCGTCTCGCCCTCGCCCAGCGATCGGTTATCGTCGAAGCCAATGAACACTCCAACCACCAGGCTGGGCGAATAGCCCATGAACCAGGCGCTGCGATACTCATTGGTGGTGCCGGTTTTGCCGGCCAACGGATAACCCAGCGAACTGGCCTGGGCGGCAGTGCCGCGCTGGACCACGCCCTGCAGCATCGAGGTCACCTGGTAGGCGGTGATCGGATCCATGACCTGTTCGCCCAAGGCCGGGATGCGCGGGCTCTCGTCGCCGTTGAAGCCGGCGTCGCAGCGCACGCAGTCGCGCTTGTCGGCGCGGAAGATCACCTTGCCCTCGCGGTCCTGCACCAGTTCGATGAGGTGCGGCTCGACCCGACGGCCGCCATTGACGAAAGGCGTGTAGGCCGTGGTCAGCTAGAAGGGCGTGGTCTCCCCCGCCCCCAACGCCATGGCCAGCACCGGCGCCATGTCACGGGTGACGCCCGTGCGCTTGGCCATGTCGATGATCTTTCTCATGCCGACGCTCTGGGCCAGGCGCACGGTCATGGCGTTGATCGACTGCTCCAGCCCCTTGCGCAGCGGCAGGGCTCCGTAGAACTTCTTGTGATAGTTCTCCGGGCTCCAATCCTCGCCATTGGCGCCCTTGAAGGTGATGGCGCTATCCACCACGACGCTGGCCGGCGTGTAGCCGTTCTCAAGGGCCGTGGCATAGACGAACGGCTTGAAGGCCGAGCCGGGCTGGCGCATCGCCTGGGTGGCGCGGTTGAAATTGGACAGGGAGAAGCTGTAACCGCCGACCAAGGCGATTACCCGGCCGCTATAGGGCTCCATGGCGACCAAGGCGCCGTTGACGGCGGGGATCTGTCTCAAACGATAGCCCCCGGTGTCGGATCTCTCCACGAACACCAGATCGCCGGCCTTCAAGCCCTTGGTGGCGTTTGCCCAAGCCATGTCCTCGCCAACGATCGCCCCCTCGCCGCCGTCCTTGGCCAAGCGCACGCCGCCCGCGGACGAGGTGACCAGCGCGGCGCGCCAGTTGGTCCGTTCGGACGGGGGCTTCAGCTTGATGGCCCTTTCCCAGTCGGTGTCGATCGTCTCGACGTGGCCCCAGGCCCCGCGCCAGCCATGGCGGCGGGCGTACTTTTCCAGGCCCTCCATCAAGGCCACCCGCGCTGCGGTCTGCAGCTTGGGATCCAGCGTCGTACGCATGTAGTAGCCGCCTTCGCTAAGGCGCGGGCCCAGCGTGGCGACGCCGCGTTGCCGGACCTCTTCGACGAAATAGTCGGCGTCGCGATACTTGGCTCGGCTGGGCGCGGCCTGGACGACCAGATCCTCGGCCATCGCCTTGCGAGCGTCGTCCTGGCTGACCCAACCGAGGTCGGCCATCTGCCCCAGGATCCAGTCGCGGCGGGCCTTGGCTTTGCCCTTGTTGCGGATGGGATGATAATTATCCGGTCCCTTGGGCAGGGCGGCCAGATAGGCGCATTCGGCCAGGCTCAGTTCGGGCAGCGACTTGCCGAAATAGTTGTAGGCCGCCGCGCCGACGCCGAACGAGCGGTAGCCCAGCCAGATTTCGTTGAGGTACAGCTCGAGGATCTGCTGCTTGTCGAGCGACTGCTCCAGACGATGCGCCAGGATCGCTTCCTTGAACTTGCGTCCCACCGTCGCATCGCTGGTCAGCAGGACATTCTTGGCCACCTGCTGGGTGATCGTCGAGCCGCCTTCAAGGCGCCGGCCCCGCGCGGCGTTGCCGACATTGTTGAGCATGGCGCGCGAGAAGCCGCTGACATCGACGCCGCCGTGCTTGAAGAAGTTATGATCCTCGGCCGCAAGAAAGGCCTGGGCCAGTTGCGGCGGAATCTGGTCGTAGGGGACAAAGATCCGGCGTTCCTTGGAATATTCGCCGATCAGCGTGCCGTCCCAGGCGTAAACGCGGGTCGCGGTCGGCGGACGATAGTCCTGCAGTTCACCGGCGTCGGGCATGTCGTGGAACAGCCAGGCCGCGTAGATCGCGATAGCGAAGCCGGCCACGGCGATCGCGGACAGCACCGTGACGCCGGCGATGGCGATCCATCGGTCTCTGGGCTTCAGATCCACGCAGCCTCCGTCGGGCGACGCACTTTCGCCCGCTCCGTTCGAATCCTCTAGAGCGCGATCGGCAAAAACGTAAGCGGTTTTGCGGTCGCAGGGCCGGGCCAGGTCCGACGCGTCTTCCCTACCAAGGCTCTAGCGCGCATCGGGCGAGGCGCCAACGGCTCTCGCCATCCTCGCGAACCTGGCTAGCGCGCGGCCAGCCGGGTCTGGGCGGCGAAATAGGACTCGATCGAGCTGGCCACGGCGTCCATCAGTCTGCCACGACCGGCTGGGGTCTGAAGCAACTGCTCATCATCGATATTGGTGATGAAGCCCATTTCGAGCAGGACGGCGGGAATGTCCGGCGCCAGCAGCACGATGAAGCCCGCGTCACGGTGGCTGCGACGCAGCAAGGTCGTCTCTTCCCCGACCGATTGCAGCAGGGTCTCGGCGAAGGCGGCGGAGCGGTTCTTGGTGGCGCGTTGCGACAGGTCCAGCAGGATCTGGCTGACCGCGCGGTCGCGCCCAGGCAGGTTGGCCTTCATCAGCCAGTCGTCCTTCTCGAGCACCCGCGCCACGCGCTCGGTGCCCTTTTCCGACAGGGTGTAGACGCTGGCCCCGCGGGTCGTGGCGTCGGGTCCCGAATCGGCGTGCAGCGAGATGAACAGGTCGGCGTCGGCGCGACGGGCGATCTGCACCCGCGATTCCAAGGGAACGAAGGTGTCGGACTGACGGGTCAGGACCACGGTGTAGCGGCCCGATTTTTCCAGCCGGGATTTCAGCGCCTTGGCGGCGGCCAGGGTGACGTCCTTTTCGGCGGTGGTGGCGCCCGACGAGCCAGGGTCCTTGCCGCCGTGGCCGGCGTCGATGACGATCACCTTCTTCAGGCGGAGGGCTGAGGCCTTGACCGATGCTGACACGAGGGTTGGTCGAAGCGCCGGCGACTGGGCCGCTCCCACTGAATCGGTCGCTTTGAGATCGATGACATAGCGATAGGCCGACGTCCCGTCGCCGGGGGGCAACAGGAAACGGCGGCGGACCTCGGCATTGGCCTTGAGGTCGAGGCGAAGGCGCGCGCCGCCCGCGGCCTCGTCGATCGACCAGCGCTCGACAAGCCCCTGCCCCGTACCCTGCAGATCACCGGCGATGGTGACGTTGGGCAGGCCGATCACCACGCGGCGATCTCCAGTTCCGTCGGCCAGCAGCTTGCCGGAGGCCGCGCGATCCAGATCGATGACGATGCGGGTCTCGTTGCGGTCGCCGCCGAAGCGGACCTTTTGCACGCCTGCGGCCGGCGCGGGCCCCTGGGCCATGGCCACCGCGACGCCAGCCAGCGCTAAGCCGCCGACGATCATCGCCGCGCGCGCCCAACCCGTTCTTGCCGCCGAGATCAAAACCCTAGCCATGCCCGCCCGTTCGCCCCGCGGCGTTCAACCTAACCAAACCACGATATCTGCATCTTCGAGTAGAGAAACCGTTAACCCACGATGCGACATGGCCGCGCGAACGGCTTCAGTCGAGTGCTTTTCTTTTGTGATGCGTTGTTGCTACACTATGGTCCGCGCGCTGAACGCCCTGATCGTCATGGCGGTAAGCGCGAGTGGTTCCTATCTCGCGGACACTTGCATCCCCTTAGGGTGCAAATCACGTCCGTGGCCGGAATCGCCGGACTGAATTGAGTTTGGGCGCGATTACCAGCGTGAGGCACGAAGCCTTCGTCTGGATCGTCCCGCAGGGCCCGCGTCGGACCCTTAAGCCAACCCTGGCGTCGACGCTCCCTCCGATCCGCGCCCCCCGGCGCGTTTAAGGAACACAGAAACCTCATGGGCTGCGCCGCACCCGACCGCCTCTGGCGACCGACCTTCCGCAACCGCCTTGGCGGTGCGACGGGCGGTGACGTGCGCGCCCTTCATTCATGTCGGCGCCCGAGCCTAGCGCTCGCCGCGCGCCGTGGAGATACCCTTTATGTCGAAGAAGATGTTGATCGACGCCGCCCACGCCGAAGAGACGCGTGTGGTGGTCGTGGATGGTACCCGGGTTGAAGAATTCGATTTTGAAAGCCGGACCCGCAAACAGCTCCGAGGAAATATCTATCTCGCCAAGGTGACCCGCGTTGAGCCCAGCCTGCAGGCTGCGTTCATCGAGTATGGCGGCAACCGTCACGGTTTCCTGGCCTTCAACGAGATTCACCCAGACTATTACCAGATCCCGGTCGCCGACCGCGAAGCGCTGATGCGCGACGATTCTCACGATGATGAGGATGACCATCACCATGGCCGTGATGGCGGCAACGAAGGCGACGCCGTCGATGACGAGGACGACGCCGTCGAGGAAGAACTGGCGCGCCGCAAACGCCGCCTGATGCGCAAGTACAAGATCCAGGACGTGATCCGCCGCCGGCAGATCATGCTGGTTCAGGTCGTCAAGGAAGAGCGCGGCAACAAGGGCGCGGCCCTGACCACCTATCTGTCGCTGGCCGGCCGCTACGGCGTCCTGATGCCCAACACCGCCCGCGGCGGCGGCATCAGTCGCAAGATCACCACGGTCACCGACCGCAAGCGTCTCAAGAGCGTCGTGCAGGGGCTGGACGTCCCGCAGGGCATGGGCCTGATCGTCCGCACGGCCGGCGCCAAGCGCACCAAGGCCGAGATCAAGCGCGACTACGAATACCTGCTGCGTCTGTGGGAAAACATCCGCGACAACACGCTGCACTCGATCGCCCCGGCGCTGATCTACGAGGAAGAAGACCTCGTCAAACGCGCCATTCGCGACATGTATGACAAGGAGCTGGAAGGCATCTGGGTCGAGGGCGAGGCTGGCTACAAGGAAGCGCGCGAGTTCATGCGCATGCTGATGCCCAGCCAGGCCAAGAAGGTGTTCCCGTATCGGGAGCCGGCGCCGCTGTTCGTCAAGCACAAGATCGAGGACCATCTGGCCCAGATCTATTCGCCAACCGTGCCCCTGCGGTCGGGCGGCTATCTGGTGATCAACCAGACCGAAGCCCTGGTGGCCATCGACGTCAACTCGGGCAAGGCGACCCGCGAGCGCAACATTGAAGCCACCGCGCTGAAGACCAACCTGGAAGCGGCGGAAGAAGCCGCCCGCCAGCTGCGTCTGCGCGACCTGGCCGGCCTGATCGTCATCGACTTCATCGACATGGATGAAGGCAAGAACAACCGCGCCGTTGAAAAGGTCCTGAAGGACTCGCTCAAGGACGATCGCGCCCGCATCCAGATGGGCAAGATCAGTGGTTTTGGCCTGATGGAAATCAGCCGCCAGCGCCGCCGCACCGGCGTGCTGGAAGGCACCACCCACGTCTGCGAACATTGCGACGGCACCGGCCGCGTCCGCTCGGTCGAGTCCAGCGCCCTGGCGGCGCTGCGCGCGGTCGAGGTCGAGGCCCTGAAGGGCGGCGGCGCCGTCACCCTGAAGGTCAGCCGCCCGGTCGGGATCTACATCCTGAACGAAAAGCGCGCCTATCTGCTGCGCCTGCAACAGACCCACGCGCTGTTCGTCACCGTGCTGGTCGATGACGCCCTGCACCAGGCCGAGCACGATATCGACCGCACCGAGCTGGGCGAACGCCCGGCCCCGCAGATCTTCGCCCCGATCGAGCCGGACCCCGTCTATGAGGACGAGGCGTTCGACGACGAGGAGGACGAGGACGAAGAAGAGATCGAAGCCGAGGTCGAGCCTTCGGATGAGGAGAGCGCCGAGCCGCGCCCTGCCCGTCCGGCCCGCGCCGAGCCGGCTGAGGATGACGCCAACGGCCGTCGCGGTCGTAAGCGCCGGCGTCGCGGCGGTCGTCGCGACGAGGCTGACGAAGCGCCTGTCGAAGCGGCCGGCGCCGAGGACGATGAGGACGCCGATGGCGTCGAACGCGGCGAGGGCGATATCGAGGGTGAGGACGAAGAATCGCGTCGCCGTCGTCGCCGTCGCGGTCGCCGTGGCGGTCGTCGTGGCGGCCGCGGGGACGGCGATCGTCCGGCCGACGCCTTCACTTGGACCCGGCCGCGGGTGCCGTTCGGCGACAACGCCTTTGTCTGGCACGATCCCGAAACCCTGGATGGCGGCCGCGGCGAGCGTCGCCCTGAGCGAGCCGATCGTCCCGAGCGCATAGAGGCTGCGGAAGCGGTCGCCGCGCCTGTCGCGGAAACCGCCGCGCGTCCCGAACGCGCCGAACGCGGTGGTCGCCGTGGGCGAGGCCGTGGCGAACGCACCGAACAGGTGGCCGACGCGTCGAGCGGCGAACGGGCTCCCGCTCAACGGGTCGATGTCGCCGATC
>JACMOF010000150.1 GCA_014378155.1 Caulobacter sp.
GTCCTGCTATCGGCGGTCTGGATGCATCTGGACGAAGACGAGAGGCGGCGGGCCATGCCGAACCTCTCGGCCCTCTTGGCGGAGCGCGGCGTGCTGATCCTCTCGTTGCGCCATGGCCCCGTCCCTCCCGGTCGCCGGATGTTCGCGGTTGCGGCCACCGAGACCATCGCCTTGGCCCAGGCCGCAGACCTTCGGATCCTGGTCCACGAGACGCAGGACTCCATCCAGCCGGCCAACCGACTGGCAGGCGTCACCTGGACGATCCTGGCGTTCCAGGCCGAAAACGCCGCAGATCGAGCGCGGCAGGCCGCAACCTTCACCGCTCTGTCGCCCTTGTGATTGCGGCCTTGGTGCAAACCCCGTTAGCCTGCCGTCATGGATAGACGCGTTTTTCTCGTTCTGCTGTTGGCGGGTTGCGCCGACACCTCGACCAACGCTCCGTTGTCGCCTTCGACCGCCGCACCGACGCCGCTTGGCCCCGCCCCCATGCCGCCCGCGCCGAAGCCGGTCACGGCGGGCGGCGACATCAATTTCGACGCCTGGCTGGCCGCCTTCAAGCAGAGGGCCTTGACCGCCGGCCTGAGCCAGGCCCTGCTCGACCGCGAACTGAACGGCGTGACGCCCGATCCCAAGGTGGTGTCGCTGGATGGCAGGCAGCCGGAATTCTCCAAGCCGGCCGGCGACTATATCAAGGGCGTGATCAGCGACGACCGCGTGGCCGTGGGCCAGGGCAAGCGCCAAACCCTGACCTTCCTGCCGGGCGTGGAGAGCCGCTACGGCGTGCCGCGCGACATCCTGCTGGCCGTCTGGGCCATGGAATCGGCGTTCGGCAAGCTGCAGGGCAGTTTCGACGTCGTGCGCTCGATGGCCAGCCTGGCCGCCGACGGCCGCCGCCGGACCTGGGCCGAGGGCGAGTTGATCGCCGCCCTGAAGATCATCGATTCAGGCGAGGCCACCCGCGCCCAGCTGCGCGGCTCGTGGGCCGGGGCCATGGGCCAGACCCAGTTCCTGCCGTCCAACTACCTGACCACCGCCGTCGACAACGACGGTGACGGTCATCGCGACATCTGGGGCAGCGACAGCGACAGCCTGGCCTCGGCCGCCAACCTGCTAAAGAAGGGCGGCTGGAAGCCCGGCGTCGGCTGGGCCAAGGAAGTCATCCTGCCCGCTGGCTTCGACTACAGCCTGGCCGAGGGGCCGCGCGAGGTTCCGTCCTGGTGGGAAGCCTTGGGCGTGCGGCGCGCCGATGGCCTGCCATGGACGGCCGCCGACGCCGCCGCGCCCGCCGGCCTGATCCTGCCGGCCGGGGCGGCGGGTCCGGCCTTCCTGGCCCTGCCCAACCATTTCGCGATCCGCACCTACAACAACTCGACGTCCTACGCCCTGGGGATCGGCCTGCTGGCCGACCGCTTCGCCGGCGGCGGGCCGCTGGTTGCATCCTGGCCGGTCGAGACGCCGCTCTCGCTGGCCGACCGGATGGCCGCCCAGATCGCCCTCTCCCGCCTGGGCTTCGACCCCGGCCCAGCCGATGGCGTGATCGGGGCCGGCACCCGCAAGGCCCTGCGCGCCTGGCAACAGGACCGCCGCCTGCCGGCCGACGGCTATCTGTCGTCCGACATGGTGGCGCGGCTGAAGGCCCAGGCGGGGATTGGCTAAGCATCCGTTGGAGTAATCGACAACAGGCCGAACTGTTGGCATAAAGTCCAACATGAAGGCGGAGTTGCTCCTTCGCGAACGTCACCTGCTTGCTGGCGCCGCTTTTGTGGAGATGCGGATTTAACGTGTAAGCCGACCGGTGCTTGGGTCGATGCACGATTTCCAACACGCGCTGGTCTACGTGGTCAGTGGCGTCTGCGCGCTTCGCTATGACAACGAGGCCGGCAAGGGCGATCACAAGCACGAAAGAGAGCGTGAACAGGTCTACGCCTTCAGGTCTTCAGAGCACCTTCTGGCTGACTTCTGGAACGCGGTCGATGCGTGGAGGCCCCAATGAACACCGTGACCCTTTCCATCGGCTTGCGCGAAGACGTCAACCGACGCGCCCTGGGGGCGTTCGAGGGCAAGCCCCAAGGCGCGCGAATTTCGTTCGCCTCAACCGACCTTCTTTGGAGCACCTTGACCCGAAAACGCTGGGAGATCCTGCGAGCCATGAGGGCTCAGGGCGCTCTATCGATCCGCGAGGTCGCTCGCCGCGTCGGGCGTGACGTCAAGGCGGTACATGGCGACGTGCGGGCCTTGATCGCAGCGGGCGTCATAGAGAGCGCTGCCGGCGGCGGCGTGATCTTTCCCTATGACGCGGTTCACGTTGACTTCACGCTCGAAGTGAGCTCGGCGTAGGCCTCAGTGCGGCCCCGTCGCGTCGATTGAGCTGGCGTCGATGACCTGGCTTTCGTCGCGGCGCTCCTGGGCCTGCTCGGCGTCGCCAACCTTGCGCATGATCGGGTCGATCAGGGCGTAGGCGACCAGGCCCGACAGGATCGCCAGGTTCAGCAGGTAGGGCGACGGATGGGCCCACTTGTAGAGCGCCACGCCCAGCACCGGGGCGATGATCACCGAAGCCCCGTTGATGGCGCTGATGGCCCCGGCCACCGCCCCCTGCTCCTCGTGCCCCACCGACAGCGAGGCGCCGGCGGTGAAGCCCGGCCGCGCGAAGCCATAGCCCAGGCTGCACAGCGCGAAAGCCACCACGAGGGTATGGTAGTCGGGCGAGAAGGCGACGATCAGATTGCCCACGGCCGCGCAGCCGGCGCCCACCCACAGCAGTTGGCGAGGCTTCAGGCGCAGCATGCGGATCAGGCCCCATTGGGCGAGCAGGCTGGCCACCGCGCCGGCCATCATCGCCACGCCCGCGAAGGCGGCGGCCTTGGCCGGCGAGATCTGCAGCTTGTCGATGACCATGAAGCCCAGGGTCTGTTGGTTCACGGTCTGGGCGCTGGCCAGGAGAAAGCCGAAGATGATGAAGGGCATGATCCGCCGGTCGTTCCAGCGCACCCGGGCGCGGGGCTTGTGGTCGGCGGCGCCTTCCCGGTCGGGGATCTCCTCCGGCTTCTCTGGCAGCCCGCGCACGACCAGCACCAGCACGATCACCGCGATCAGGGCGAACGAGAACATCGGCCCGGCCAGCGTCACCAGCGGAAAGACCAGGAACGGCGCCACGGCCGGGCCGAGGATCGTCCCCAGCCCGCTGGCCGAGGCCATGGTGGCCAGGGCGTTGGTGCGGTCGGCCGGCGCGGTGCGGTCGGCGACATAGGCCTGGGCCGCAGGGTTCGAGGCCGAGCCGACCAGGCCGAAGATCGCCCGCGACAGGGCCGCGCCTGCGAACACCGCCAGCGGAACCATCAGGCCCTTCAGGCCCATGAAGATGAAGAAGCCAAAGCCCAGCATCGAGATCGCGAAACCGGCCATGCCCAGCACGACCATCGGCTTGCGCCCCCGCTTGTCGGACATTCGCGCCCAGACCGGCGACATCACGCCCCACAGCAGGGCCGACAGCGAGAAGATCGAGCTGATCAGCACGTCCGGAATGCCCACCTCGCGGCCAATGGCCGGCAGCACGGTCTGCAGGGCGGTGTTGCCGGCTGCGCTGGACAGCAGCACGGCGAACAGGATGGCGAAGGCCCTGCCCTTGGCCCGCTCATCCAGGCTGGCGTTCGCCTGCGGGTCCGGACCGGACTGCGTCATGCTCTCCCTCCCAAGCGACGCGGGAGGACGCCGTTGAACCGGCTTTGGCTCCATCGGCCGTCAAACACTTGTTAGGCGGGTGTGGCGAAAGGCGCAACATGCCCTTCTGGGAGCGCGCCTCACGCTCACCTTGGATTAAGCATTGACGGCGATGATCCGGGCGCAAGTTACCCAGGGCTCTCTTCGTCATGTTCCAGATCATCGGCATCGTCCTGCTGTTTGGCCTCGTGTTCGGCAGCTTCATCATGTCTGGCGGCAAGATGGACGTTATCATCGAGGCCGCCCCCCACGAGCTGATGTGTATTCTCGGCGCGGGCATCGCCTCGTTCCTGATCTCGAACTCGATGACGGTGATCAAGGCCACCGGCGGCGGCTTCGGCAAAATCTTCAAAGGCCCCAAGTGGAAGACCAGCGACTATAGCGACCTGCTGAGCCTGCTGTTCCTGCTGACCAAGACCATGAAGTCCAAGGGCGTCATCGCCTTGGAAAGCCACATCGAAAAGCCGGGCGACAGCACGATCTTCCAGCGCTATCCGAAGATCACCAAGGACCACTTCGCCGTCGATTTCATCTGCGACACCCTGCGGATGATGACCATGAACCTGGAAGATCCCCACCAGGTCGAGGACGCGATGGAGAAGCAACTCGAAAAGCATCACCACGAGGGCCTGGCCCCGGCCCACGCCCTGCAAAGCCTGGCCGACGCCTTGCCCGCCCTGGGCATCGTCGCCGCCGTGCTGGGCGTCATCAAGACCATGGGCTCGATCACCGAACCGCCCGCCGTGCTGGGCGCGATGATCGGCGGCGCTCTGGTCGGCACCTTCCTCGGCGTCTTCCTGGCCTATGGCATGGTCGGCCCATTCGCCACGCGCCTGACGGCTGTGGTCGATGAGGAAGGCTCGTTCTACAAGATCATCCAGGCCGTCCTGGTGGCCCATCTGCACGGCAACGCCGCCCAGATCAGCGTCGAGATCGGCCGTGGCAATGTTCCGACCCCCTCGCAGCCGAGCTTCCTTGAGCTGGAAACCGCGCTGCAGGCCATCCCCGCCGAGGCCTGATAACCGGCGCGCGCCGCGATCACGGATCGATCACGGATCCGTGAATTCTGTGCTTGCTCCTGGGCTAGAACTGATGTTCTTTGATCCCAGGACACGGCCCCGAGGCCGCGTCAGCGAACACAGCAATCGCAAGGCAAGCCCCATGACCACCAAGGTTCTCCGCACCATCCTGATCGCCGGCCTGGCCGTCTCGGCCCTGTCGACCGCCGCCTGCGGCAAGAAGGAAGAGGCCGCCGACGCCTCGACCGCCGCGGCTCAAAGCGCCGCCGCCTCGGCCAGCACCGCCACCGACGCCGCCGCGACCGCCTCCGGCGCCGCCGCCGACGCCAACAAGGCCGCCGCCGACGCCGCCGCCGCTCCGGCTGGGGCCGTCGACGCCACCACCGCCGCCGAAGCGCCGGCCGCCGGCACGACCACCACCACGACCACTGTCGAGAAGAAGACCGAAGCGCCGGCCGCTCACTAAGCCTAAGCCTTTCAAGGCTTTCGGAAGGGCCGTCCGCGAGGGCGGCCCTTCTTCTATGGGCCGCTCTCGCTATAAGGCAGGCATGAGCGAGCCCGCGCCCTCCCCCGACTCTCCGCTCGTCTGGCGCGACGACGGCATGCCGCTGTCAGCGCTGTACGGCGACGTCTACTTCTCCAGCGCCGACGGGCTGGCCGAGACCCGGGCGGTGTTCCTCGAGGGATGCGGCTTGCCAGCCGCCTGGGTGGGACGCGATCACTTCACGGTCGGCGAGCTGGGCTTTGGCACCGGGCTGAACATCGCCGCCCTGCTGGACCTGTGGCGGCGGGAAAAAGTGGCGGGCCAGCGCCTCCACATCTTCTCGGTCGAGGCCCACCCGATCACCCGCGACGAGGCGGCCCGGGCCCTGGCGGTCTGGCCGGAGCTGGGCGAAGCGGCCCAGGTGCTGCTCGACCATTGGCCCGGCGTGGCGCGCGGTTTCCACCGCGTCGACCTGCCCGGCTTCGACGCCACTTTCGACCTGGCGATCATGGATGTCGAACAGGCGCTGGCGACCTGGGACGGCGCGGCCGACGCCTGGTTCCTCGACGGCTTTTCGCCCGCCCTCAACCCCGCCATGTGGCGCGAGGAGATCATGGCGGCCGTCGCCGCACGATCGGCGTCCGGCGCGCGGGCCGCCACCTTCACCGTGGCCGGCGCGGTGCGGGGCGGCCCGGCCGCCGCTGGGGTCCAAGTCGGTAAAAGCCCCGGCTTCGGGCGCAAGAAAGAGCGACTGGAGGCCCGCCTGCCGGGCGGGCCGGTCGCGGCCCCCCGCCCTCGCCGCCTGGCGGTGTTCGGCGGCGGGACCGCCGGAGCGGCCTTGGCCCGCGCGGGCCGCGCCGAGGGCCTGGAGGTCTGCCTGTTTGACGACGGCCATGCGCCGGCCTCGGGCAATCCCGCCGCCTTGGTCAC
>JACMOF010000151.1 GCA_014378155.1 Caulobacter sp.
CGTCGTTCGCGTCAAGAGCTAGAGCATTTTTCTATCGAAGTGGTCCCGGTTCGCGTGAAGAAAAACGTGTCAAAACAGCAGATTATAGCCCACGGCATGACCCAGGCCCCGGCCCTGGGCGCGGATCCGGCGGTGGTCCCCGCCAGCGCCGAGGCCCTGGAAGACGCCGAAGCGGCCTTCCTCACCAACAGCCTGATCGGCGTCCGGCCAGTCAGCCGCTTCGAGGGCCGTCTCTACGCCCCGCACGATCTGGTCACGCGGCTGCGGGCTGGGGTCTAGTGCATTTCCCGACCTGACTGCGTCAGGCCGTGAGCTCTAATCTTCTGTTTTGACACATTTTTCTTCACGCGAACCGGAACCACTTCGCTCGAAAAATTCTCTAGCTCTTGACGCGAACGACGCTCGCCGACAGCCTGGGCCGCAAATAAAAGGTCCGGCGGAAGGTGATGGTGTCGGGCGACACCAGCTTGATGGGCGAGTCGTAGTCGTAGCTGGACTTGCTCATGATGACGCTCTGATTGGCCGGCAGCACGCTGTCGGGAATATCGGTGAGCACCGTGCCCTTGGTCGGGCAGTTTACCGGGGCGTTGTAAGGCTCTGACCAGTCCACGGTGTCCTTGCCCTTGGTGTCGGACAGGACGCTGACCAGGCACATGCGCAGCGAGGTTGACGGAAACGGAGCTATCAGCACGCCGCCGACCTTGAAGACGTCGGTGCGCCGCGCGTCGGTCAGCTGGGTGTCGCGCGCCACGATGTCGCCGATCGACGATGCGACGAGGATGAGGCGACGCTGGGCCAGCATCGCCTCGGTCAGTTCGGCCATGCCGCAATAGAACAGCAGCAGCACGGGCGCGATGAAGGCGAACTCCACCGCCGAGGCGCCGCGACGGTCACGCCAGAAGGCGGTGAGGTTGGGGCGAGCGCGGGGCCGGGACGGGGGCTGGTTCACTACGGGCATTTGACGCTCGCGGCTGGGGTGTCCGAATAGGGCTCGTTGGTGAAGACCGCCGAATAGGTCACCATGCGATCGCCAGGATCACCGGCTACGGCGTCTTGCAGCAGAGGGGTCATGATCGGCCATTTGTAATAGGCGCGCACCAGCACGATCGAGCCGGGGCCGCCCGGATCCCAGCAGGTCTTGGCCAGGTTGGGCGCCGTGGCGGCGCCCGTGGCGCCGAAGGACGGCAGGGCGCGAACATCCACGTGGAGCGCCGAGGCGCAGCCCGAGCCGAGCCACGACATCTGCTCGCACACCTGCGCCTTGAAGGTCGCGGCGGTGCCGCCGGTGGACTGAAGTTCCCCGGTCCGGATCGTGCGGTCCATGTTGCTGAGGCCGGCTTCCAGGGTCAGGGACACCATGAAGGTGACGCCCAGTTCCAGGATGGCGAACACCAGCACCAGGAAAGGAATGGACACAAAGGCGAACTCGACCGCTGTCGCGCCGTCATGAGCCCGCGCGAAGCGGCGCAGCAGGCCCTTGGGGGCGCGCGGGGCAGGGCGGCTTTTTCGGTCGTGATCGGCCATGATGGCGTCCGCGTCAGCGCCTTCTCATCAGGAGAGGCGCGACACTCTAGGCTCGGCGTCCCTAATCACTGGTTTAGGGACCTGAATAAGGATTCAAGCGCGCCCGCGCGTATATCCTTACGGGTGAGCGGCGGCGGCGGCGTCGCCGCCCAACTTGGAGCAGCGGTCGCCGCAGGCATAGATCGACGCCACCACGCCGCGCTGGACGATGACGGCCTCGCTGGAGGCTTCGGTGACCATCACCTGGCGGTCGGCAAGGGTGTGGCCGCCGGCGTCGAAAGCCAGGAGGGTGGTCGCGCCCGGCTTCTTGCCCATCACCACCAGGGTGCGGTCGTTGACCAAGCTGACATCGGCCACCTGGGGATCGCCGACCACGATGTCGCGCACCGGACCCGACAGGGTGATGCGGACGGCCTCGCCGTCGCCGATCGACAAGGTTCGGGATTGTCCGGCCAGGGGCTGGGCGCTGGCGACGCCCGCCAGCAGGCTGAGACAGACGCAAAAGGCGAGGGGTAGGCGGCGCATGGTCATTCTTTCCAGGATGGTGCGATCTCTAAAATGGTCCGGAATGGTCAATAAAGACCTAAGAACAGTACTTCCGTAATCTTCCCGATATTCCAGAAACCGTTGCCGGATAAGGAGTTTTCGCCCTCGCGGATATCGTATAGTTAAGAGTTGATAATGGTAAACCTAAATAAACCATCAGAAATATCTGGGAAACTATCTGATGTTTACTGACTATTAAGCGGGGTGCGGCAAATTGATCGTGTTTTCAGGGGTTAGCAAGTCGACACGGCTTGGAGAGCCCAAATCCTTACTGACCAGGAGAACCACCATGTCGAAGTTTGTCACCCGCTTTGTCGCCGATGAATCCGGCGCGACCGCCATCGAATACGGCCTGATCGTTGCTCTGATCGCCGTCGTCATCGCCAGCGTCGTCACCTCGCTCGGCGGCACCCTGAAGGCCACCTTCACCAAGATGAACACCACGGTGACCTCGGCCAACGCCGCGAAGTAAGACGCGTCTCTCGAAAAAAGAGGGCCTCGGCGGAAACGCCGGGGCCCTTTTTTCATGTCCGCGACCCAGGTCGGCGGCCACCTCGCCCGACGAAAGCGTGGGGCGGAAACCATTGCTTCACGGGATCGGGGCAGATTGGCGTTCGATCGAACGCCCCAGAACGCCGGATGACACAGGCCGCCGCCATGCAAACCTTCCAGTTCGCCCTGTTGCTGATCTTTCCCGCCCTGGTCGTCGTGGCCGCGCTGAAGGACGCCACCAGCTTCACCATTCCCAACTGGATTTCGCTGGCCCTGATCGTGGCCTTCGCGCCGGCGGCGTTCGCCAGCGGCGCGTCCCTGGCGACTATCGGCCTGTGCGCGGCGGCGGGAGTCGCGGCGCTGGCGGCCGGCATGGGAATGTTCGCGGCCGGCTGGATCGGCGGCGGCGACGCCAAGCTGTTCGCGGCCGCCACCCTGTGGCTGGGCTGGCCCGCAGCACTGCCCTTCATGCTGATCACCGGCATGGCCGGCGGGGTGCTGACCCTGGGCCTGCTGAGCCTGCGCTCGGGCTGGTTCGAACCGGTGCTGGCCGGCAGCCCGCCCTGGGTGCGCAAGCTGGGCGCGCAGGGCGGCGACATTCCCTATGGCGTGGCCATAGCGGTGGGCGCCCTGGTGACCTTCCCGCAGGGCGCGCTTGCCCAGGCCGTGGGCGCAGGATGATCCGACGGCCAGATCCGCCCCGCGTCAGCCTGTCGCGCCGCCCATCGGGCCTTTCGACCCTCCCCCTTTAGTCGCTGTTAACCATGGCCGCGCGAGCATGGAGCGTGGCCAGAAAGGCCGTTCGACGATTCGTGCGTGATCGCCTGAAGGCGGCTCGCCCCGACCTGTACCCCCGTCGCCAGAGCCGCCTCGCATGAATCCTCTTCGCGTCATGATCGTTCTGATCGCCGCCGTGTCGGCCATCGGCCTGGCTGTGGTCCTGCAGAAGGCGATGGGCGGCAAGAAGGACGTGGCGCCCGTGGCCCAGGCCGCGCCGACGCTGGACCGCGCCATGACCCAGGTGCTGGTGGCCAAGCGCGACCTGGCGATCGGTGACCGCCTGACCGCCGCCGACGTCACCTGGCAGGCCTGGCCGACCGGAGCCATCAACGCCGCCTTCATCACCAACGGCGCGGCCCCGCCGCCCGTGACCAAGGTTTCCGACAAGGCCGCCAAGGCCATGGACACCGTGGCCCAGGGCATGATCGGCGGCGTCACGCCCGAAAAGGCCATCGAGGGCGCGATCGTGCGCGACCCGATCCTGGCCGGCGAACCCATCACCCCCCGCAAGATCGTGCGCGGCGGCGAAGGCGGCTACCTCTCGGTGGTCCTGTCGCCCGGCAAGCGGGCCATGTCGGTGCCGATCACCTCCGAGACTGCGGTCGCCGGTTTTGTCCTGCCGGGCGACCGGGTGGACGTCCTGCAGATCCGCGACGCCCGCAGCACGGGCGAGGGCGGCGCCAGCGGCAAGCAGACGATCGCCGAAACCGTTCTCCAGAACGTCCGCGTGCTCGCCCTCGACCAGAGCACGACGGCCGAGAAGGACGCCAAGACCATCGTGGCCTCCACCGCCACCCTCGAGGTCGGCCCGTTCGACGCCGAGGCCCTGACCAAGGCCAAGGCCGCCGGTCCAGTCACCCTGGTCCTGCGCGCCTATACCGACCTGGGCGGTCCCTCCGGGGTCGCCGCCCGCTCCGAAGAGTCGAACGTCGTCCGCATCAATCGCGGCGGCGAGACCTCCAACATCTCGGTCCGCCCATGATCCGCCGGTTCCTCTCCGCCTCCCTCGTCGCCGCCCTGGCCCTGGGGCCGGTGACCGGGGCCCTGGCCGACGGCCCAGTGGGTGGCACCCACACCTACCGGACTCCCGCCCGCGCCGCGCCGTCGGCTCCGATCATGACGCCGCCCGCTGACCGGGTGCTGCGCATCGACCTCACCGCCGGACCAGGCAGCCAGAACCTGACCTTGCCCCGGGGCAAGTCGGCGATCGTCGAACTGCCGGTCGATGTGCGCGACATGCTGGTGACCAATCCGCTGGTGGCCGACGCCGTGCTGCGCAGCCCGCGCCGCATCTATGTGCTGGGCATGACCGAGGGCACGACCGACGCGGTATTCTTCGACGCCGCCGGCCGCCGGATCCTGGCGCTGAACATCACCATCAGCCAGGACGCCGGCGCGCTCGAAGCCACCCTGCGCCGCGTGCTGCCCGCCGCCGACATCCGAGTCGAGCCGATCCGCGACAGCGTGATCCTGACCGGCATGGTCGCCAACGCCAGCGAGGCGAGCATGGCCTCGCAGATCGCGACCCAGTTCGTGGCCAAGCCCGAAAACGTGCTGAACATGCTGACCATCGCCGGCAAGGACCAGGTGATGCTCAAGGTCCGCATCGTCGAGGTGCAGCGCAACATCATCAAGCAGCTGGGTTTCAACGCCAA